>JAYWCV010000167.1:0-21864 GCA_043780275.1 Chitinophagaceae bacterium | reverse complement strand
GGGGGCAACCCCTTGTAACGATAGCTGTTATATGGCGATTCTACCTGCAAATGTTTTTGCATGACCCGTTTTATTCCAAAATCTTTTAAGGCAAACTTCACTGTTGGATCGGCCTGCAATGGCATGCCCAATCTCATACGGTTTAAATAAACACTGGCAATTTTCGGTTTATCTGAAATGGCATTCGTTTCCTCTTCTACAATGGATGCTATAATGTATGCTTGCTTCTCTGTAATGCCCAGGTTAGCTGCTTTTTGTTTTCTTTCTTCGTTCCAGAATTTTTCAGATTCTTTATATAGGGATTTGAAAATTGTTTCCGGGCTACTTGTCCAAAAAAAAGTATACGTATTCGGTAATACGATTGTAAAAACGGTTTGCGAATTCACATCAAATGCATTCAACTTTTTTTCATTGTTTAAGAATTGGATCATTTGCAGCGAGTCGCATTCAAATTTTTTGCCAACTAACCTGGCAAGATCTTCACTGGTTCTTAATTTGGTAATGACAAGGTTGACGGTTGCCTGATCATTGTTCCGGAATTTCTGCATGATTGAAAAAAGACTTGCTCCATTTTTAACAATATACTTGCCTGGCTTGAATTTATTTTCCGCTTTCATTCGTTTAACCAGGTATTGAAACAATTTTTCGTTGCGAATGATTGAATCAGATTTAAGCTTCTTACTAACTTCACTCATCGAGTTTTGACCGGTATGAATATAGATGGCCTTTGAGTTTTCTTTAAAAGAAGTGGTCTGTCCAAAAATTAGCCAGACAAGTATTGCGGCGACGAATAATCCAAGTAGAAGGATAGCAATTAATAGTTTTTTCATTCGCATGTCTTCTGTTTTTCTAAAATAAATAAAAAACCCCTCTGCTGGCAGAAGGGTTTAAAAATATTGAAATTAAATTATTTCGAAGTATCCTTCTGAGCTGGTGCCGCAGGTAATGTTGTTGTATTTGACTGATTAGGGCTTGATTGAATTGGAGCAGTTCCGATTTTTTCTGTTTTATCTTCTCCACTTGTACCCGTTTTAGAAATGAACACGGTAGATGTAATACATAAAATAGCTATGATACCGGTAAAAACCCAAGTTCCTTTTTCCAATACATCATTTGTTTGTTTAACACCCATAAACTGGTTTCCTATTCCGCTTAATGTGCCGGCCAAACCACCGCCTTTTGGATTTTGAATTAAAATGATAAATCCAAGTACTGCTGAAGCTAAAATGATAAGGATTACAAATAATAAAGTCATGTCTGTTTATTTCTTTAAATTTTCGATTTTCGATGCAAAATAAGCTGATTTGGAGGGATCTAGCAAACTTAATTTTTGATAGGTTTCTATGGCTTTTTCATAAATTCCCTGCTTTACCCAAACTTCTGCCATGGCTTCAGTAAGTATTTCTCTGTCAGCAATCGAATGTTCAGCAAGTGTAATCACTTTCAGTTCAGAACCAGTATCCATGGAACTGCCTTTTTGCAATTCCGGCAATTTCTTCATAACCTTTAACCAGTCGGTAAAACTTTTTAGTTTCTGACCCAGTTTATCATCTTTTAAAACCTCGGTTTCCAGCTTAATTCCCTGCGATGCGAAATAATCTACCCGATGATAAGGCTCGAAACTAAGCGGCAATTCATCATCTAGTGAAACTGTTTTATTTAAGTCTGGTAAATTGAATTTGAAAATGCTTGGTTCTGACTCAGCAACTGCTGTTGTTGTTTCTAATTCAATCGTCTCTTCTACAAAATTTTCAGTTATCAAAACGGAATCTTTCAAATCAACTTCATCCTGTAAATATTTTTCCGGATTGATAAGGTTATCCAGCCAAATGGGATTTGTAATATATAAAGAAGTTTTTTGAAGTTGTGTTTTAAAATTGGCTTCATTGCTTTCTTTTAATTTGGCAGAAAGCAAAATTTGTATGCCGGCAAAATATGGGTATTTATCCGACAAGGTTTTAATCTCCTCCAAACTACATGTTGCTAGCGTAGATTTATTAAAAACGGCCTTGGATAATTGAGAAATAGCATGATTCATAAACACACAATAAATTGAACTACCAGTTTGAAAAAATACGGTTAAAGATTTCGTCGGTTAAATTACGAATAATCTCATCGGTTAAGCTTGCCTCAGCAGCTTGAAGTGATAAACTTGCTGAAAAATCAAAATTTCGGCTGATGTCGAATTCAGTTTTCTTATTACTTAATCGATCGAACAAAACGATGTGTACACCAACAATCAGTCGATTAGAAGCTACTTGCTGGTTTGTGATAGCCGAAGTAGTTACAGAATATTCATTGATATAGCCGCTGATTTCATAATGTGCATCATTATTATTCGTTTGGTTCAAACGGGTTTGATTGACAATTTTCTGTCTTAGTTTATCCGTTAATTTGGGACTCAATTGCAGGTTTACATACCTTGCCCTGTTTTCCAGAAAATTTACTTTAACTGTTTTGATACTGTCTGGTATAGAGACATCTATAAATTTATAAACATTGCAACTGCTCATGGAAGGAACCGTGAAAAAAGCGAATGCACAAAGTATAACGGCAATTGGCAATACAAATGGTTTGCTGCCATAAAATGCATGTACATGAAAATATTTTTTATTCATTGATATCGTATTCTTTTAATTTCCGGTATAATGTTCTTTCGCTGATTCCCAGGTCCAAAGCGGCATCTTTTCTTTTGCTCTTATGTTTTTTTAATGCTTTTACGATCAGTTCTTTTTCCTTATCCATAATGTTCAGACTTTCTTCAATCTCTACATGTTCATGGATATTATTATTTAGTATAACCGGCTGATTATTTTGAGCCGTCGGTTGAATATAGTTAGGCTGTTGTATTTCTTTACTTTTAAAATCATTTAATTCATTGATAAATGAATGATCTTTTGATGCCATTTCCGGGTTTTGTAAAACCTCCAGAAACATTTTCTTTAATTCCGTAACATCTTTTTTCATATCGAAAAAAAGCTTGTATAAAATCTCCCGTTCATTCGAAAAATCGGTGCTGGAGGAACCTATATGTGGAACAACCATAGGTAACCTGGTATTATTGTATGCCGGTAAATATTTTAATAATTCTTTTCCACTAATAAATTTGTCTTTGGCAAGTACAGAAATTTGTTCTGCAATATTTTTCAATTCTCTGACATTACCCGGCCATTGATAAGTAATCAAAATGTTTTTTGCTTCATCATCCAACTGTACCGGTGCTGTTTTATATTTTTCTGCAAAGTCAACGGCAAATTTTCGGAACAGGATATTAATATCCTCCTGCCGGTCTTTTAAAGATGGAACTCGGATAGGAACCGTATTTAATCGATAGTAAAGGTCTTCTCTGAATTTCCCGAGATTAACCAGATCTAAAAGGTCTTTGTTGCTGGCTGCAATGACCCGTACATCTGTTTTCATCACTTTAGATGAACCAACCCGTAAATATTCACCAGCTTCCAATACACGTAGCAATCGAGCTTGTGTACCTAAGGGCAGTTCACCAATTTCATCCAGAAATATAGTACCTCCATTTACGGTTTCAAAATATCCTTTACGAGCATCTACTGCTCCGGTAAAAGATCCTTTTTCGTGTCCGAATAATTCGGAATCAATAGTGCCTTCCGGGATTGCACCGCAGTTTACCGCGATAAACGGATTATGCTTGCGGGAAGAAAGGGCATGAATAATTTGAGAAAATACTTCTTTACCAACGCCGCTTTCACCCATGATCAATACTGTCAGGTCGGTATTGGATACCTGAGTTGCAACCTGTAATGAGTAATTAAGCAGGGGAGAGTTTCCTATTATTTCAAACCTGTTTTTAATACTTTGAATTTCCATCAATCTTCTTCAGTTTAAAGTCTTACAATCTGTTTTTAACCTTCTATTATTTCACCTAATAATGTTCCTTGTGTATAATGGGTAATTTTTACCTGTACATAGTCCGCCTTTTTCAATCCATTATTATTTTTCGGAAAAACGACTACTTTGCTTTCCGAACTTCTTCCCATCCAATCGTTTTCACTTTTTTTACTATCCCCTTCAATTAGAACCTGTACAATTTTGCCAATGTCCTTCCGATTACTTTCCTGTGAAATTTTGGATTGAAGATCAATTACTTCGGCCAGTCTTCTTTTTTTTACTTCCAAGGGGATGTCATCTTCATACCTTCTCTCAGCCAGCGTTCCGGGTCTTTCGCTATAGTAAAACATATAACTGAAATCGTAATTACTGTATTCCATGATACTTAATGTATCCTGATGGTCTTCTTCCGTTTCGGTACAGAAACCACAAATAAAATCGGAGGTAATTCCACAACCCGGAATGACTTCTTTTATCCGGTCTATCTTGGCCATATACCATTCACGGGTATAAGTTCGGTTCATCAATTGCAGGATTCTTGTAGAACCGCTCTGTACCGGCAAATGAATGTAATTGCAAATATTATCGTACTCCGCAATTGCAAATAACACTTCATCCGTAATGTCTTTCGGATGAGATGTAGAAAATCGTACACGCAGCAAAGGGGATATTTTGGCTACCATGACAAGCAACTTTGCAAATGTTACTTCCGCATCAAATTCCGAAAGATTAGAATCATTATTGTTTTCAGATGACTGCGCTGCCTGGTAATAACTGTCTACATTCTGACCTAACAGGCAAACTTCCCGATAACCATTTTCAAAAAGTTCCTGACACTCATTCACAATACTTCTGGCATCACGGCTTCTTTCTCTTCCCCTGGTAAATGGAACCACACAAAAGGAACACATATTATTGCATCCACGCATAATGCTAACAAAAGCATTAACCCCGTTGCTATTTAATCTTACCGGAGAAATGTCGGCATAGGTTTCATCCCTGCTCAGTAATACATTGATGGCCTTTTGTCCCGATTCTGCTTCAACTACCAAAGAAGGAAGTGTTCTATACGCATCAGGACCAACTACCAGGTCAACCAGTTTTTCTTCTTCCATGAATTTCGACTTCAACCGTTCTGCCATACAACCCAAAACCCCAACCAGCATTCCCGGTTTTTGCTTTTTTAGTTTGCGGAATTCCGTTAAGCGTTTGCGGACAGTCAATTCAGCTTTTTCACGAATTGAACAGGTATTTACGAAAATAAGATCTGCTTCTTCCAGATTACGGGTGGCTCCAAAACCTTCTCCCTGCAGAATGGATGCAACCACTTCGCTATCGGCAAAGTTCATAGAGCAGCCATAGCTTTCGATATAAAATTTCTTGCTGTAATTATTGGGGTCATGTTCAAAAGTAGCAAATGCCTCACCTTGCCTTTCCTCTTCATGCAATTTTGTAATCACTAACTCCGGCATCAAACTCAAATTTTAAATAAAAAATAAAGCCCTTCAAAAGGGGAGCAAAGATAAATAAAATCATAAGACTTATGACATTATGACACAAATTTCAAGTTTATTTATCATTTTTTAGGCTTAAAATAACGAATTTCAATAAAATGACATTTTCTTAAATTACTGAATTAGAAGACGAATTTTTTTTTGTCAACCAGCTATTTCTGATAGGAATGATCCAATTGTCTTCCAGTTCTTTTTTTGTAAGCACCAGGTTATTGAAGTATAAAGTATCGGAAGTGATGAATTGGTTTTCTAAGGCATATTGTATTTGCGAAAGTGGAAGAACCTCAACTTTTTCTTTTACAACAAAAGCCAAACTCATCCGGTCAAAGAATTTTACATGGTACCTGGATTCAAGATCTTTTATAAACCTAACTGAACTATCGGTACTGCAACCACCCACATTAGTTGAAGATTCATCGGCCATCAAAATGATAAACTGACCAAAAAATAAATAACCGGTTGCTTTTACTGGTGCTCCATGACTGAGCCAGGATTCTGTGAAAGACTTAATGGAGTCTTCTATTTCAAAAGCTTCACCCATAAGGAACAAACGGCTGCTTTGGTAGATCCAAACACGGGAATTGTCAGCAAAACTTTCTTCTAAAAGCTCTTTGTAATTCAAATTCATTGTGCAAAAATACAAAGCATCTGCGAAAGTGCATTTATAGATGGGTTGAAAAATAATAATATGACGACAATAAATTATTCGGCCAAACTTTCGGCAATCATTTCAGCAATGTCCAATACCTGTACAGAATCTTCCTTTTCTTCACTTTTTACTCCATCGGTCATCATGGTATTACAAAAAGGACAGGCCGATGCTATGATGGATGCACCAGTTGCTATGGCTTCGTGTGATCTTTCAATATTAATCCGTGTAATACCATTTTCTTCTTCCTTAAACATTTGTGCACCACCTGCACCACAACAAAGGCCGTTTGATTTGCATCTTTTCATTTCAACCAATTCGACGTCTAAAGCTTCCAGTACTTTACGGGGAGCTTCATATATATTATTGGCCCGGCCCAGGTAACAACTATCGTGGTACGTTATTTTTTTTCCTTTAAAACTGCCGTCTTCTTTCATTTTTATTTTTCCTTCATCAATCAGCATCTGTAAATAACTGCTGTGATGTATCACTTCATAATCCCCTCCCAATTCCGGGTATTCATTTTTCAGTGTATTGAAGCAATGTGGACAGGTTGTAACAATTTTTTTAATTGCATAATTATTCAAAATCTGAATATTCTGATATGCCATCATCTGAAACATGAATTCATTACCTGCTCTTCGTACAGGATCTCCGGTACACATTTCTTCCTTGCCAAGAATAGCATAATTAATTTCCAACTTATTCAGGATTGTTGCAAAGGCTTTGGTGATTTTTTGTGCCCGCTGATCAAAACTACCGGCACATCCTACCCAAAAAAGAATTTCAGGTGTTTTCCCTTCTGCAAAAAGTGATGCCACTGTTGGTACATTCATGCATGTTAAATTTAATTCAAAACTAAAGCATCTACTTCATTAAGAAAATTTTTGTACATCATTCAAATCAGTGCATTGGTGAATTCAAATGAAAATGAATTTTTGTGGAGGTTGTTATATTTTTGTAAACTTGTTTGTATACATGAAAAAATTTATCCATATTATTTCTAACTGGGAACAATGGCCTTTTGCGTTAATATACTTTCCGATTTCATTTATTTGGTTTTGGTATTGTATTAAAGCAAGGTCCTTTTGGTTTTTCAGTTCATCAAATCCAACAATTACTTTCGGAGGGTTTGAAGGAGAAAGTAAAAAAGAAATGTATGATCAGCTTCCCCCGGATTCTTTTCCAAAAACAATTTATATACTGCACAGTCTTTCATTTGAAGAAGTGAAGAAAAGAATTACAGCGCATGGATTTACTTATCCATTTGTTGTAAAGCCAGACGTGGGTATGCAGGGAATTCTTTTCCGAAAAATTGAAGATGAGGAACAATTACAAAAATACCACGAACGGATTCCGGTAGAATATATCATACAGCATATGATTGAATTCCCGATTGAGTTGAGTGTATTTTATTATCGATTGCCCAATGAAAAGAAAGGAACCATCAGTGGTTTAATTCAAAAAGAATTATTGGAAGTGACCGGCGATGGAGAAAAAACGTTATACCAATTGATCTTGAATCATCCCCGGGCAAAATTAAGAATGCAGGAAATGATGGAACGACATGAACATCGGATGGAACGAATTTTGTACGAAGGGCAATCATTTATACTTTCGAATGCAGGAAATCACAATCGGGGTGCCCGGTTCATTCATTTAATACATGAAGTGGATGAACAATTACTCAATCTGTTTGATGAATTAAGTCATTACACAAAGAAATTTTATTATGGGCGATACGATTTAAAGTGCCAGAGTATAGATGAACTTAAACAAGGTAAAAATTATTCTATTATTGAATTCAATGGTTGTGGTGCCGAACCCAATCATATTTATGATGCCGGCATCAGTTTGGGACAGGCTTATGCCGAAATTTTAAAACATTGGAAAGTGTTATTTGCCATCAGTAAGTATAACAACGAAAACGGGACAGCTTATTGGACTTTTTCCAAAGGATATCATTTCTTAAAAAAAGCCCGAAAACATTTTGCTTTATTAAAACAGTTTGATTAAAAACTAAATCAATACTTAACAGGATGTCTGCAAGTCATGAATAGAAATTCGGTAATTTCATATAAATATATTCATCATGACTAACTTCAAACTTATCATCAGTTGGACAGTACGTTTATTGACAGCTTTCATTTTACTGCAAACCTTGTATTTTAAATTTTCAGGAACAGAAGAATCTGTTTACATTTTTTCGAAATTGGGTATTGAGCCATGGGGAAGGTATGTTAGTGGTATCGTTGAGCTCATGGCTGCTGTTTTAATATTAATACCGGCATATACCGGATTGGGTGCGTTGATAGCTGCAGGACTAATGACGGGTGCTATTTTTTCACATTTCAGCATTTTGGGTATTGAAATTCATCAAGACGGGGGACTTTTATTTTTATATGCAGTCATTGTATTTACTTGTTCTGTTTATCTGTTAGTTGAAAAAAGAAATACGATTCCGATTATTGGAAAATATTTTATTTAGCAGTTGTAATAATTCAATAGAAATTCAAATTCTCTATTTGGAAGCAACCGTTTCTTTTTTTTTTCGTTTGTATAGTTGTGCGGTAAAAAATTAACATGTAGTTCGGCATTTTCGTTTATTTTTTGATTTAACATATATTGTAATACTATGAAGCATCTGGTTATTTTATTTTTATTCGTTTTAGGATTTTCAACCATTCAGGCCCAGGCATATTCCCCAGTGGAAGAAGGTTCAAAAGTTAAATTTGTCATTAAAAATTTTGGCATTAATACCGATGGCGTTTTAACTGGCTTGAAAGGAGATATTAATTTTGACCGGAATAATCTTTCATCATCATCATTTAATGTAAGTGTAGTTGCCGGCACAATAAATACAGATATAAATGCACGGGATAATCATATCAAAAAAGAGGAATATCTCTTTGTTGAAAAATACCCCGTCATCAGTTTTGTTTCTACTAAGATAAGTAAAACGAATACTGATGATTGGTTATATGTTTTTGGGAAACTTACTATTCGTGGAGTTACAAATATTGTTAAATTTCCGTTTAAGGCAATTGAAAAAGACGGCGGAATTTTATTTGAAGGCGAGTTTGTAATTAATCGAAGAGATTTTAAAGTTGGCGGGAAAAGTGTTTCTCTTTCTGACGAACTCAATATTCTTCTATCTGTTTTTGCAAAAAACAAATAATCGACTTAGTTTTCATCATGATTCATTCATCGATTCAAAATATTATTTATCAATTAACAGAAGTGCTGAATTTATTAAACGCTGAACAGTATGTGATGCCCAGTCAACGTTTAAATCAATCCAGTATCGGGCAACATGTGAGGCATATCATTGAAATGTTTCAGGGACTTGAAAATGGATATGATACAGGTATTATTAATTATGAAAACAGACGAAGAGATAAAGAAATTGAAATAAATAAGGACCATGCCATTAAGTTATTAAATGCTATTCCATTATCTGCCGGTAAAGCAGAAAAGGATTTGATTTTGGAAACTTGTCCGGATGAAGTCAATACCAGTTTCATTCAGATAAAAACAAATTACCAAAGAGAACTGGCCTACAATCTGGATCATACCATACATCATATGGCCATGATACGTGTAGTTATCAAAGAAGTAACTGATCTGGAATTATCAGCTAATTTCGGCATGGCATTCTCCACTATAAAGCATAAAATAATATGTGCACAATAACATTCATACCTTCTGGAAATAATATCATCATCACATCAAACCGAGACGAAAAATATTCCCGGCCACAAGCTATTGAGCCTGAAGCATATCAATTTCCCGGAGGAACCATTTATTATCCAAAAGACACGCAGGCAGGAGGAACCTGGTTTGCGGTTCATGAAAATGGCCATGTGGTTGTATTAATGAATGGTGCTTTTGCAAATCATTCATTTAATCCACCATATAAATATAGCCGTGGATTAGTGGTGCTTAAACTGATTCAACAAAACAGGCCGTTCGAAGAATTTAAACTGATTGACCTGATACAAATTGAACCATTTACCCTTATAATATGGGAAGAAGAAAAGCTATATGAATGTAGGTGGGATGGAAATAAAAAACATTTGCTTTCCCTGAATGCATTGCATCCTTATATATGGTCATCTGCCACATTATATAGCCAGGAAGCAATAGAAAAAAGGCAAGAGTGGTTTGTAAACTGGTTAACACAAAATTCTAATCCGGAACAGGAAGAAATTCTTAATTTTCATCAGTTTACCGGAGATGCTGACATACGGAATGCGATTTTAATGAACAGGGATGAAGAGTTTTTCACGGTCAGTATAACCAGCCTTGTACTCCATGATGTGTTTGCCGGGATCAAATATTTCGACACTAAATCGGCTAGAACTTCTGCACTTAATTTTGATCTGAAAAAAGAATGTGCCCACCGATGAGCATAAAAATATTTCTTAAAAAACCTTTTTTCATTCGTTTACTTCATTGGGAATATTGGAATTCCAATATTGTTTATATATTGATTTATCCTGTCATTACCCTGTATTGTATATTAAGTGGATTCCGGTATTTTTTCTCTGCATCAAACCCCCGAATAAAAAACGGGGGATTTTTAATGGAATCGAAAAAAGATATTTATCCCTTACTCCCTAAAAACTACACACCCAAAACAATCTTTCCCGATGAAGGTGTTATGATGGAAGAGGTTATTAAATTACTTCAAAAAAATGCTTTTCAATATCCCATGGTCATCAAGCCCAATATAGGTTTAAAGGGCTATGCTGTTAAAAAAATTAATACAGAAAATGAGCTGAAAAAATTTATTCAATTCTATTCAATCGATTTTCATATACAGGAATTTGTGCCATATGCAAAAGAAGTTGGGTTATTTTATTACCGGTTTCCCGATAGAGAGAAAGGTCATCTCTCCGGTATTGTATCAAAAGAATTTCTGACAATTACCGGTGATGGAAACAGTACGATGCTGGAATTACTTTTTCAGGATGATAGAAACATTATTCAACTTGAATCCTTAAAAAAAGAATTTGCAAAAAAAATAAATGAGGTTATCCCAAATCAAAAAAAAATAGTTTTGGTTCCTTATGGCAATCACGCCAGGGGATCAAAATTTTTGGATGACTCGCATTTGATTGATGAAACCCTGACCAAAAGTTTTGATTCAATATGTAAAAAAATACCCGGTTTCTATTTTGGCAGGCTCGATATCCGTTATGACAACTGGGAAGATCTTCGCCACGGAAAAAACTTTTCCATTGTAGAATTGAATGGGGCAGGAAGTGAGCCAACGCATATTTATGATCCGAAACATTCTATATTTTTTGCCTGGTATGAGATTGTAAGGCATTGGACCATCCTTTGGCGGATCAGCCGGATAAACCACAAAAAAGGGCATCGCTATTTATCCGCTGCTGAAGGAACAAAAATGTTTATGGATAATGAGGAGCATACAAAAAAATTGAAAAGAATTCATGAAGCGATTTTATTAAATAGTTAAGTTCAAATTTGTAAATATTATTTTTGTCAGATGCCATCTTTGATTAAGGTTTTATTGGTTGGGTTATTGGTTAGTTTCCTAGGATCTCTTCCATTAGGAACTTTGAATATTGCAGCTATGCAAATTTCTATTTCAGATGGAGTTTATCCGGCTGTTCTTTTTTCGCTAGGTTCTCTCACTGCAGAAGTCATTTATGTTCGGATTTCATTGGTTGCCATGGATTGGGTAAGCAGGCAGGAAAAAATATTTAGGATGCTGGAATGGGTGACTTTATTAATAATACTGGCCTTAGCTTTTTTTAGTTTTTATGCGGCTTTAAATCCGGTTGTAAATAAGAATGTTATATTAAGCAGTTCCTTACATCGGTATTGGTTGGGTCTGATCATGAGTGCATTGAACCCGGTTCAAATTCCATTCTGGTTCGGATGGAGTACCGTTTTATTCGCCAAAAAAATACTATTACCCCGAAACGATCATTACAATGTGTATATCATTGGTATCGGCATTGGAACCCTCATCGGAAATATGGTATTTATTTTGGGTGGAAAGTTTGTTGGTGAACTTTTAAAAAACAATCAACATATATTAAGTTGGATAATTGGCAGTATTTTTTTCATAACGGCTATCATTCAAATTTGGAAAATGAGCCGTAAGAAAGATTCTGTATATCAATTGAAACACCCAGAAGAAATAACAAAGTCACTGGAAAAAAGAATTCATTAAAAAAGCCTCTATCGTCATTGGATAAAGGCTTTCGGCATGAAAGGTCATTTTACTTGGTAAATGCCCTACCGACAGTAAGTGTGTCAAAAATGTCTCTGAAATGAGTGACTTTGCCGGCATTATTAAATTCAAAAGTCATTGCCCAGATTGAAGAAACCAGTTTTTTGTTTTTCAAAACAGTTCCTTTAAAGTGGCCGGTAACCGTTACCAGGTTATCAACTTCTGTGAAATGTTCAGGTTCCATTTCAGTGAAATTGATATGATTGGTAAGTTTTGTGAAGAACGATTTTACATCAGCCGGACCATGATAAATTCCTGCATAAGGAATGTCAGGTTGACCCATAGATTCCCAGATGCAATCTTTGTCCAGTTTGGAAATAATGGAAGGAATGTCTCCTTTGTTAAAGGATTCGTACATCCCTTTTACTTTTTCGATTTGCCTTGTTAGAACTTCCATAATTAAAATTTTAAGATGAATAATAAATTACACACTTTCACACGTTACGGGTTTTAAAATTTTTTATTAAAATTGAAAATAATACTAGGAATTTAAAAGAACTAAGAGAAGCAGTTTTGATAATTTATTCAGCTTAAATGCTGGCTGTAGTTTTGGTTTATTAAGTTACAGGATTTTAAAATATTGAAAAAAAATATACCGTATTTTTTATGCACATATTCAATAAAATAGTTAAGTATTTTAATAAGTAACAGAAAATCAGTCAATAATCAGCAGTTTGCATCCAATGACGGAACTTGTTTTATGTGCATCACTTTCATCTCCAACAATACAAGTCATACCTTTTGTCAGAAAAATGGTTTTTCCTGCTTCGGAAAATATATCTATTTCACCATCGAGGCATTGTATTATATGTCCCTTTGAACAGCAATGATCGGATAAATAGTCAGCTGAAAATTCCACCATTCGTATTCTAATATCAGCAATATTCAATGTTTTCCAACTTGCAGTACCGGTTTCCCCTGCATGAACTTCTGCTGAGATTGATGACCAGTCTATGTGGCTTAAAGGAAAATCGGGAATATGCATTTTATAAAAATTGAATCGCTTATTTCATTTCTTCTACCCATTTATCCCGGTCATCGGGAGAGAATTTCCAGGGGGCAAAATTATTTTCCACATTGCTGAACATAGTGTTCCATTCTTGCGGAGCATTACTGTCTTCCATCACAAGTGAACGTCTTAATTCAAGTATGATATCCAGTGGACTGATACTTACCGGGCATTCTTCTACACAGGCATTACAGGTTGTGCATGCCCGTAATTCTTCAATAGTTATATGGTCGAAAAGGTTTCTGCCGTCATCCTTCCATTCTGTATTTAGTTTAATGTTCTTTCCCACTTCCTCCATACGGTCACGGGTATCCATCATTATCTTTCGGGGCGAAAGTAATTTACCGGTTTTATTGGCAGGGCAGGCATCACTGCAGCGGCCACACTCCGTACAGGTATATGCATCTAAGAGATTTTTCCAACTCAAATCAAAAATATCTTTAGCACCAAATTTTTCCGGAGCTGCCGCTTCAGCAGGTATTAATTCTGGTTGCATAGCATACAAAACTTCGTTTTGTATAGAAGGCATATTGGTCATTTTTCCGGCTGGTATCAATTTGGCATAATAGGCATTGGGAAATGCAAAAAGAATATGGAGATGCTTGGAATAAGGCAGGTAGTTTAAAAATGCAAAAATTCCAAAAATGTGCATCCACCATGCAATTCGTTCAATGCCAATTAATGTAGCACTGCTTAGGTCAGCAAAGCTTGGAGCAAACATGCCGGAAATTAAAAAATCGCCGTTGTCTTTATATAATTCATGTCCTTGCAACTGTAACGATCTATCGGCTGTATTCATGATGAGAAACAGAGACATTAAAACAATTTCTGTTATCAGAATGTAGTTGGCATCAGATCTTGGCCATCCATCCAGATCTTTGCTGGCAAAACGTTTTAGCTTGATAATATTTCTTCGTATCAGAAAAATGACGCAGGCAATGAGTACCAATGCTGCTAAAACTTCAAATGAATTAATCAACAAAGAATACAAAGCACCTAATGGTTCGGCAAACAAACGATGTGTTCCCAACAGGCCGTCCAATACAATTTCTAAAACCTCCAGGTTGATAATTACAAACCCAACATATACAAATAGGTGGAGTATTGCCACGAATGGGTTTTTAAACATTTTTTTCTGGCCAAAAGCCAGTAAAAGCACATTTTTCCATCGTACAGAGGGATTGTCATTGATGCGTTCGTCTTTCCCCAAATTAATATTCTTTCGTATCCGGGTTAAATTTTTTGAAAATAACCAGATAGAAAAACCACTTAGAAGTACAAATAATATTTGCTGTATGATATGCATGGAGGTTTAATTACTTTCGCTAAATTAAGGCTTACCGATAAATAAGATAAAAAATATTGAATACCATGTCAAAAGATAAAACGCAGATACTTTCGAAGGCAGTTGCAGAAAAAAAAATGATTCGGATGGCCTATGAGATTTTGGAGAACAACCTGGATGAAGAATCGATTGTTTTGGCAGGGATAAAAGAAAATGGCGTTGTAATGGCCCAATCCATTTTTCATCAGTTAAATAAAATCTGTGATAAAAAAATTGAACTGATCACCGTTTCTTTGAATAAAAAATTACCAGCTGAAGTGGTCATCGATAGTCCGATTGATTTTAATGATAAAGTGATTATCCTTATTGACGATGTAGCAAACAGTGGCAAAACTTTACTTTATGCGTTAAAACCATTTATTCAATTTCATCCAAAAAAAATTCAAACCCTTGTATTGGTAGAACGAAGCCATAAAAAATTCCCGGTGAGTCCCGATTATGTGGGTCTTTCCATTGCCACAACCATTGCTGAACATATTTATGTAAAAGTTGAGGGAAAAGAAATTACGGGAGCCTGGCTTGAGTAATTAATACTTATACTAAAAATAAATTCCATGCAATTTTATTTTACCTTTTGAATCCAGCATCAGTGCCGGAGTAGGGAACTTAAAAGTATTCAATAACGAAAATGCTGTTTTCAACCATTGTTTATTGGTTTTTATTCCAGAAAAATTTATATCCGGTGCAATATAAAATTGTCGTACACGTGGAATATCAGTCCGGTTAAAAAAGATGTTACCATTTTTATCTTTTCCAATATTGTCAAACCCACCATACATCCCTTCGGCACCATATCCTACTGCAAGGTTAAGCCATTTTGGGATTTTTGATTCGGGCAAAAAGGATTGAATGTTTGCACTCAACCAATATGTTTGTCCATTATAATCCTTCAACATTCGTTCATACCATTTCTGACCAAATAAATTGTCAGCCCGGTCATATAATTCTTTAGTTTTATAGTTTACCGTATGAAAAGAAAATTTTAAAAATACCCGTTGTTCTTTCCATACTAATTCCTGTGCCGTAAATAAACCAGAGCCAATAATATTAGCTGAAATATCTGACCAGCTCCAGCCCCAATCTGTAGAATGCGCATCCATAAACTCAATCACTGTTAAATATGCCATGCCATTAATGCCGCCAAGAATCGCCGATTTATTGTGTGGCAAACCTGTCCATTTCCATAATCCAAATGACTCTTTTGCGATATTGTATGCTGTCATTGTATGGCCAATCTTGTCTAACTGTAACCATTCCTTGCTATCATTAAAAACATGAAAGCTTGTCTTTGGGTAATCCTTATACCAGGCCTCATTCAATAATATTAATGAAGTAGAATAGAAAGCAATATTTGCAGCAGTCAGCCATTGAACCCTTTTTTTATTGCGTATTTGATTTTTATACATGGCAGCAGAAAAAGAGCTGTCGATAGGTTGTTTAAAAAAGCTTGAATCCTGCGAGAGACAGGATGCAGTGGAAGTAAGTAAAATTAAAAAAGAAAATAAAACTCTTTTTATGGGTGCATTTATAATTGTCGCCGGTTGGTGGGGACACCAACCGGGGCAGCCCGCCTTGGGCGGTGTCCTCACCGCCCACAAACTGTACGGCCATGCGACAATTATAAATGCACCTCTTTTTCTCAATGGACGAATGGTTTGTTTAAGTTCGAACAGATTGATTAATCCAGCCAAAACAAAAATACAGTTCATTTATCTCGTAAATTCACATTTCTTATTTTCGCATCATATTGTAGAAACAGGTTCAAAAAAAATACACAAAGAAAATAATATGGACAGTTTAATAAAAGGGAAGATCGATAGCTGGTTGAATGGAAATTTTGATGATCAGACAAAAGAAGAAGTTCGGAAATTGCTAATAGAAAACCCTGCCGAACTGGAAGAAGCGTTTTATAAAAATCTGGAATTTGGTACTGGAGGACTTCGTGGTATCATGGGCATTGGAACCAACCGAATGAACAAATATACGATTGGAATGGCCACTCAAGGTTATGCAAATTACCTGAAACAAAAATTTCCGGGTGAAGAAATCAGCGTGGCTATTGCACATGATTGCAGAAATAACAGCCGCTTTTTTGCCGAAACCGTTGCCCATGTTTTTGCAGCTAATGAAATCAACGTTTTTTTATTTGAAGACCTGAGACCCACACCCGAATTGTCATTCGCCATCCGTAAGCTGAAGTGCAAAGGAGGCGTAGTTTGTACTGCTTCACATAATCCGAAAGAGTATAATGGATATAAAGCCTATTGGGATGATGGGGCACAATTAGTACCACCACATGATAAAAACATTATTCAAGAAGTCGAAAAAATTGCATCTGTAGATGATGTAAAATGGACAGGTGGCGAACAGAATATTACTATCCTTGGCAAGGAAATGGACGAAGCTTATTTAGATATGGTAAAAAGTCTGAGTATATACCCGGAGATTATCGAAAAACAGGCTGATCTTAAAATTGTTTATACATCTATTCATGGTACGGGAATTTTATCGGTACCTCCTGTGTTAAAGAAATTTGGTTTTAATAATGTACATATTGTAGAAGAACAAAGTATGCCGGATGGTAATTTTTCTACAGTAGTTTATCCGAATCCGGAAGAAAGCGAAGCCATGAGTATGGGCTTGAAAAAAGCAGCAATTTTGGATGCCGATATTTTATTGGGGACCGATCCGGATGCTGATCGGGTAGGCGTAGGTGTAAAAGATAATCATGGAAACTGGATATTATTGAATGGTAACCAGACTGCTGTGCTTGCTTTCAATTACATGATTGAAGCCCGTAAAGCAAAAGGTATTGCTCAACCCAACGATATGGTTGTATCAACGATTGTTACAACAGAGATGATTCATGTAATTGCAAAAGCAAATGCTGTTGCATGTTATAATGTATTGACCGGATTCAAATGGATTGCCGAATTGGTTAAACAAAAAGAAGGCAAAGAAAAATATATCATCGGTGGTGAAGAAAGTTTTGGATTGATGATTGGTGATAAAATAAGAGATAAAGACGGGGTAAGTGCTGTTGCTTTGATTTGTGAAATGGCAGCGTACGAGAAAGAAAAAGGCAGAAGCCTCTACGAAAAATTAATAGACTTGTATGTGCAGTATGGTTTTTATTATGAGAGCCTGGTTTCCATCACCAAAAAAGGAATGGACGGGCAAAAGCAGATTGCTGCCATGATGGAAACATACCGCAATGCCCCTCCGGTTAGTATTGCAGGATCGGATGTTGTTCAAATACTGGATTATGAACTTCAATCGGGTAAGAATTTAAAAACGAATGATACCTGGCCTGTTGAATTACCCAAGAGCAATGTGTTGCAATTTATACTGGCAGATGGAAGCAAGATTTCTGCCCGGCCTTCGGGGACCGAGCCAAAGATAAAATTCTATTTCAGTGTCAATGAAAAATTAGACAGCGCAGCTGATTTTGAAATGGTCAGACTAAAACTGGAAAATAAAATTCAGTCCATCACAACTGACTTGAATTTGTAAATTAAATTGTTCATTTTTTAAGATGCAGCATCAAACGGTGCTGCATTTTTTTATCTTGCACCCTAATATGAGAAATTTTGAAGACAGTTACCGGCACAAAGGATTGCGAAGTAAATTGGTGGAAACAATCCGCAGTAAAGGTATTACCGATGAAAAAGTGTTGACAGCCATCCATTCCATTCCCCGACATTTTTTCTTAGACTCAGCTTTTGATGAAGTGGCTTACGAGGACAAGGCATTCCCGATCGGAGAAGATCAAACCATTTCACAGCCTTATACTGTGGCTTATCAAACCCAGTTGTTAGAAGTTAAGCCTTTTGAAAAAGTGCTGGAAATAGGTACTGGCAGTGCTTACCAGGCATGTGTACTGGCCGAATTAAAAGTAATGTTATTTACCATTGAAAGACAAAAAAAACTATTCAATTTGAATAAAGAGTTTAACTTTTTAAAGAAATATAATAATATCAAATTTTTCTATGGTGATGGATATAAAGGATTACCAACCTATGGTCCGTTTGATAAAATTATCATTACAGCAGCTGCTCCAGAGATTCCTCAAAAACTGATGGAACAATTAAAACCGGGAGGTATGATGGTAATACCGGTTGGGGCCGGTGGAGTACAAACCATGATGCGTATCACGAAATTGGAAAATGGTTCATTGAAAGAAGAAGTCTTCGATCATTTTTCTTTTGTACCCATGATGGAAGGAAAAAATGAATAACCGAATTGCTTATTAGAATTTAATCTCCGGTGCTTCTTCTAGGTTCTCTCTGTGTTCTGGCCCAAGGTCAAATAAGACTTCACGGCTAAAACCAAAATTTTGAGCGATCAAATTGGATGGAAATGATTCAACGGCATTATTATATTTGGTGGTTGATTTGTTAAAGAACCGTCGGCCAGCAGCTAATTTTTCTTCAATTTCATTCAAGGTTACCTGTAAATTCAAAAAGTTTTGATTGGCTTTCAAATCAGGATATGCTTCCAAAGCAATTTTTAAACCGGCTAATGCAGAACTTAATTGTTGTTCTGAAACAATTTTTTCAGAAATCGATTTTGCATTCATGGCAATAGAACGGGCTTCTGTAATATTTTGCAATAAATCTTTTTCATGTGTTGCATAACCCTTCACTGTACTTACTAATTGCGGAATAAGGTCATGCCTTTGTTTAAGTAACACATCAATATCTGCAAACGAATTTTGACGTTGATTACGCAAACGCACCAGGCCATTGAATAAAACCACTGTCCATATGGAAATAAATACAAATAGTAATAGTAGAAACAGCATGATTTAATTGTTTGTATTAAAATTAAGCAAAAAAGAGGTTGAATTAAGCAGTGAACAAAAATTTCATTCAGTTTTAATCCATCTTTTTTATCTTTAAATCTTATTATTCAATTATGCGTTTTATAAAATTTAGTATTTCTGCTATATTAACTATTAGTCTCATCTATTTAATGGATAATGCCTGGGGTAAAATTCCGCCCATTGGAAAGTTCTTAAGTCCTCAACATGGTTTCTGGCAAAATGCCGAACCTGTTGATCAGGATTTCAATCTTGATTTGAATTTTTCCTATCTCAAAGACAAAGTGGATGTATACCTGGATGATCGGTTGGTACCCCACGTATTTGCAAACAATGAAGAGGATGTTTTTTTTGTACAGGGATATTTGCATGCAAAATTCCGGTTATGGCAAATGGAGTTTCAAACACATGCCGCAGCAGGCAGACTGAGTGAGATTCTGGGCCCAGGAGATAATAATATCATATTGAATAACGACCGGAATATGCGCAGGTTGGGAATGGTTTTTGCCGCTAAAAATGCGTTAATTGAAACCGAAAATAATCCTGTATCAAAAATGGCCTGCGATGCTTATACAGCTGGCATTAACAGTTATATAGAAAATTTAACCCAAAGCGATTTGCCTTTAGAATATAAATTATTGAATTATAAACCAGAGAAGTGGGGCAATATTAAGACAGCTCTTTTTCTGAAATACATGAGTCTGGATTTGGCAGGTGGAGAAAATGATTTTGAATATACAAATATAAAAACCTTACTCGGTGGTGCTGGAATTGAAAAATTATATCCGGTATTTCAGGATTCTTTAGATCCGATTGTACCTAAAGGAACCATCTTTCCTGAACCAGCAGTAAAAGTAATTAAACCTGCATCTGCTGATTCTTTATATTTTTCTTCAACCAATTCAATCGTAATCACTCAGGAAAAACCGGATCCTGATAATGGAAGTAATAATTGGGCTATTGGCGGAAGTAAAACCTTGAGTAAAAGCCCGATTTTGGCAAACGACCCGCACCTAGGATTGAATATGCCTTCTCTTTGGTTTGAAATGCAGATATCTACTCCACAGTTCAATGCATACGGTGCTAGTTTTCCCGGTGCCCCAAGTGTTATTATTGGCTTTAATGATAGCTGTGCCTGGGGTTTTACCAATGCCATGAGGGATGTACGAGACTATTATTCTATCGAGTTTAAGGATGCAACAATGCAGGAGTATATGTTTGATGGAGAATGGAAAAAAGCTGAATTAAAGGTTGAAGAAATTCAGGTAAAAGGAAAAGGGTTGTTTAAAGACACAGTAGCCTATACTCTTTTCGGACCAGTGATGTATGATCAATCTTATACCGGAAATGGCCGGGTAGTGGATGGTAAATATTATGCTGTTCGCTGGAAAGCACATGACCCTTCGAATGAGCTGATGATTTTTTATGCCATGAATCATACTAAAAATTACCAGGACTATTCTGAAGCTATTAAATGGATGACCTGTCCCGGACAAAACTGTTTGTTTGCTAGCAAGTCAGGTGATATAGCTATCTGGCAACAAGCACAATTCCCTGCTAAATGGAGAAGACAAGGCGATTTTGTAATGCCCGGTACCGATAGCAGTTATATGTGGCAGGGATTTATACCGCAGGAAGAAAATCCTCATAGTATAAACCCAGAAAGAGGTTTTGTAAGCAGTGCAAATCAATTACCGGTAGATTCAAGTTATCCGTATTATATCGGTGGTCATCATGATCTCTATCGTGGATTGCTTATTAATCGCTACCTGCATAACATGCATGACATCACTGTTGCAGATATGCAAAAATTGCAAACAGAGAATTATAATGTTTTTGCAGAAACTGCAGTCCCTGTTTTATTAAAAAACATCCATGAATCTGAACTAACTGCAGAAGAAAAATCTTTGCTGGAGATTGTTCGTAACTGGAATCTCAGAAATGATCCACAGGAGAAAGCCGTAGGTATTTTTACAAGTTGGTTCGATAGTTTGAAAATGAATATCTGGCAGGATGAATTATCGAACGTGGTTAAACCATGGAAATTGCCAGAGGAATATACACTGATTGAAGCTTTGCTAAAAGATTCTGCATTCAGCTATATAGATAATACGGAAACACCCGAAAAAGAAGATCTCCCTTTTATGGTTACACTGGCTTTTAAAAAAGCATTTCCCGTTCTATCCCAAAAAGAAAAAGATGGCAAACTGGAATGGGCAAAGTTTAAAGATACAGGTATCCGGCATCTGTTGAGACAGGAAGCACTGAGCCGTTTTCATTTGAATATCGGCGGCGGAACACATGTTATCAATGCTGCCAAACAGTATCACGGACCTAGCTGGAGAATGATTGTACAATTAACTCAGCAGACAGAAGCGTATGGAATTTATCCG
>JAYWCV010000166.1:0-9024 GCA_043780275.1 Chitinophagaceae bacterium | reverse complement strand
AAAAGAGAACAGCTCATTCTAAATAATAAAAGAATGAGCTATTTTAATATTTATTATACAGTATACTTATAAAGCTGCTGTAAATTGTTTTAGAAAACGGGTATCATTTTCGCTGAATAAACGGATATCAGTAATACCATATTTCAGCATGGCCGGCCTTTCGATACCCATACCAAATGCAAAGCCCGAATATTTATTCGGATCGATTCCGCAATTCTGTAGAACATTTGGATGAACCATGCCACAACCCAGTATTTCAAGCCAGCCGGTTTTTTTACAAACACTGCAACCATCTCCTTTGCAAAGTGTACAACTGATATCCATCTCTGCACTTGGTTCTGTAAATGGAAAATAAGAAGGTCGGAAACGAATTTTCACATCTGAACCATACATTTCTTTTACAAAGAAATATAGCGTTTGTTTCAGGTCTGCGAAGGAAACATTTTCGGCAATATATAAACCTTCTACCTGATGAAAGAAACAATGACTGCGGGCACTGATGGTTTCGTTACGGTATACACGGCCTGGACAAATGATGCGTATAGGCAAAATTCCTTTTTCCATTTCCCGTATCTGGATATTGCTGGTATGCGTACGCAAAAGCCAATCGGGATTTTGATTAACGTAGAATGTATCCTGCATATCCCTTGCCGGGTGATGTTCAGGTAAATTCAATGCGCCGAAATTATGCCAGTCGTCTTCAATCTCCGGTCCTTCGGCAACGGCAAAACCAAGTCGTTGAAAAATAGAAATAATCTGATTTTTCATTAAACTGATTGGGTGGCGGCTTCCAAGTGGCAAACTGTCGCCGGGTAAGGAAAGATCTATATCCAATTTAGTTTCAGTAACTGTTGTTGTTGATGTTTTAAGTGTTTCAAATTTTTCTTCCACAAATAATTTAAAATCGTTCAGTACCTGGCCAAATTCTTTTTTTTGTTCGTTGGGTTCATTCTTCATCTCTGCCATCAACCCTTTCACCAAACCTTTGGTGCCAAGGAATTTAATGCGAAATTCTTCCGTGGTTTTCGAATCGGTTGAAGTGAAGTTGGCCACTTCGTTTTTCAATTCATCTATTTTCTTTAAAACATCTTCCATGGCGGCAAAGATAAGGAAACAGGGTTGTAGATTTTCTTCTGAATACTTGACAAAATGAGTTGATTTTAAATCTGTTTTCAGATATGCATTAAATGGGAGGTCTATTTTTAAAAAATAAGCATAAAAACTAAGAGATTTGCCGCCGAATATCTATCAATCATCCATTAACTTGCACTCATGTCTGATTTTTTAAATATTGGCGATTTTCTGGAGCCTGTTAATTTAGCTGAACTGACCAATGATGAAATTTATAAGGATGGTCAGATTGGTAGAACAGTAAACATTTACGATGAAAGTTTTCCAGATATTGACGATGCAGATTTTGTCATTATCGGTTGTGGCGAACAGCGGGGAAGTGGCTTTCATAAAGGTTTGAGCGATGCCCCCAATACCATCCGCAAACATTTTTATTCCCTGTATCTATGGCATTTCGATTTAAAGATTGCAGATATCGGTAATATCAAACATGGTTCTTCTTTGACCGATTCGTATGCCGGATTACGTACCGTAATTCATGAACTCATTAATGCAAATAAAACAGTCATCATTCTGGGCGGATCACATGATCTGGCTTTGGCACAATATTATGCACACGGCGACAATAAAAAACCTATTGAAGTTTCTAATATCGATGCGTTAATCGATTTAAATATTGACAGCATTTACCGCAACGATAATTTTCTAATGGAGATGTTAACCGGCGAGCCCAATTTTATCCGTCATTACAATCATATTGCATTTCAGAGTTTTTATGTTCATCCTCGTATGCTGGAAACCATGGACAAGCTTCGCTTTGACTGCTACCGGGTTGGATCGGTAAAAGAAAGTATCGATGAGATGGAGCCTGTTATAAGAAATAGTCAGATGCTAACGTTTGATATTTCTGCCATTGCCAATGCCTATGCACCGGCTAATCATATTTCGCCAAACGGATTGAATGGTGAAGATGCATGTATGCTTTTTCGTTATGCAGGAATGAGTTCGAATATGAATACCATCGGCATTTATAATTATCATCCCGAGTTGGATAAAAATGAACTTACAGCCAAACAGATAAGTCAGATGCTTTGGTATTTGCTGGATGGCCGTAGCCGTGGAGTAAAAGAGGCATCGATGGATGAAAAAGAATTATTTAATGAATATCATTTGGCATTTGCCGAAGTGGAAACGATGTTTATTCAAAGCAAAAAAACAGGAAGATGGTGGATGCAATTGCCAGACAAACGATTTATCGCCTGCAGTTATAAGGATTACCAGATAGCCAGCAGTAATGAAATACCTGAACGTTGGATCAGGGCTCAGGAACGAGATTGATTTGATGCGGAAGAAAATTCAGCGATTAAAAATAGTTGTATAAAAAAAAGTACATGATAAATTACCGTAATCTTTTAAGTATTTTATTGCTGATCTTTTTTGCATCCTGTTCAGTAAATAAGCAGATCTCAAGATCTGCAAAAACCGAAATATTTTCCAATAAGGAACTTGTTACCGCACATATCGGTATCAGTATTTTCGACCCCTCTACAAATAAATATCTGTACAATCATCAGGGGGAAAAATATTTTATTCCTGCCAGCAATACCAAGATTCCAACCTGTTATGCAGCGATGAAATATCTGGGAGATAGCCTTGCCGGATGGTTTGTAAAGGAAACGGCTGAATCCATTTATATAAAACCAAATGGAGATCCCACATTTCTTCATCCCGATTTTAAACAACAGAAACTCTTTGATCTATTGGTTAGAACCAAAAAACTGGTTTCTGTAGAGATAATTCAAAATCCAAAATTTGAGCGAATGGGTTTTGGTTGGACATGGTCCGATTACGCTGCTTCGTACAGTCCGGAAAGAAGCAGTATGCCAATCTATGGCAATATTGTGAAATTCGAAATCAAGAAGGATTCAATAGTTGTAACTCCGTCATATTTCAATAAGTCAAACTGGTTTTTAAAATCACAATTCGGGAATAATGTGCGGGTAAGCAGATTAAAATATTCCAATAATTTTTATACCGTATCAGCTTCCTCTTCATTCCAATCTGATGAAATTCCTTTTACCAGTGCGGCAAATGCCAATGTGGAGGATATTCTTTTAGTAGATACACTAGGGTTCTTAAAAAAGCATTATTTGCATAGTTATCATGGAGCTGAAAACAATATTTCGTATAATAAATTTTATACACAGGCAACGGATTCTGTATTAAAAATAACCATGCACCGAAGCGATAATTTTTTTGCGGAGCAAATATTATTGATGGTTAGTTCAGAAGTGTTGGGTTATTTAAGCGATGCCAAAATTATTGATACAATATTGAAAACAGATTTTAAAGATCTGCCACAAAAACCTCGATGGGTGGATGGTTCGGGGTTAAGCAGATACAATCTTTTTAGTCCGCAGGATTTTGTTGCCATTCTGAATAAGATGAAAAATGAGTTTGGTATGGATCGTATCAAAACGATTCTTCCAACCGGGGGCACGGGTACATTAAGCAGTTTTTATAAAGCAGATAATGGATTTATTTTTGCCAAAACCGGAACGCTTTCCAATCATGTGGCACTCAGCGGATTTCTTTATACAAAGCACAATAAACTGTTGATTTTTTCTGTGGAGGTAAATAATCATATGACTACAGCAACGGAAGTCAGAAAAGCAGTAGAGAAATTTCTGCAGGGAATAAGAAATAAGTTTTAATTAGAACCCCGGAACATTTTTTCTAATTGATCCTGTTTAAATTCCAGATAGGTAGGTTTGCCGTCCGGCGTACTGTTGAACTGCTTGCAATGAAAAAGATCAGTAACCAGATGTTTCATCTCTCTATCGGTTAAACGGGTACCGGCTTTCACTGCTTGCTGCCATGCCAATGAACGAATCAGCATTTCCCTTTTCGAGAATTTCAAATCACTGCTGTAATGTTTGTATTGTTCCAACAATTTTTCAATCACCTGTTTTTCATTTCCCGAATCCATATCAGCCGGCGTTCCTTGAATGACGAAGCTGTTGTTACCAAAGGGTTCTATCATATAACCCAGTAAGTGAAGGTCGTCCATTTGCTCCTGTAGTATCACGGCATCGATCGGTGAAAGTTCAAAACTAACCGGGAAAAGACTTCGTTGTGTAGCGATGGGTTTGCCATGCAAAGCTTCTGTTAATCGATCGAAAATAATTCTTTCATGAGCAGCCTGCTGATGCACAAGCAAAAAACCATTGTTGGAAGAAGTTAAAATATAACTGTTCAATAACTGTGTTACTTCTGGTTCATCCGTAACCGTTAATGCTGAAGCCAATGATGTGAATCCGGGATCTGAGCCAACTTCTTTTTCAGTAGCCGGACGGCCTGATTCGAAAAAATTCTTCCAGTGTTTAAGTTCACTTTTCTTTCCGGTATCAATTGCATGAGCCTGATGTTGCTGTGTGAAAGTTTTGAAAATCGATGTGGATGCAGCAGCCGATTTTTTTTCATCCGTAAAAGGATGTTGAACAGATGAAAGATTTTGTATAGATGCATCCAGATTAAAATCAAGGGTAGGAGTAACACTGAATTGTGCCAGTGCATGTTTTATGGCAGCCTGTACAAATGCATATACAATCTTTTCATCTTCAAACTTTATTTCCTGCTTGGTAGGATGTACGTTCACATCGATCTGTGTTGGGTCCAGATCAATGAATAACACGTACATCGGAAAACTGTCAGCCGGAATCATCGACTGGTAAGCACTCATCACCGCATGGTTGAGATAGGCACTTTTAATAAAACGGTTGTTTACAAAAAAGTATTGGTCACCACGGGTTTTTTTGGCGGTTTCGGGTTTGCCCACAAATCCATAAATGTTCAGGTAATCGGTTTCTTCATTTACGGTGACCAACCGGGTATTGTAATTATTCCCCAATAATTGAATAATGCGTTGCTTTAAACTACCGGCTTCTAGGTGAAAAACCTGTTGCCCGTTCGAATTCATGGAAAAGAAAATATGGGGGAATGCCAATGCAATTCGGGTAAACTCATCAATAATGTGCCTGGTTTCTGCCGTATTACTTTTTAAAAAGTTTCGACGTGCCGGCACATTGAAAAATAAATTTTTCATGGCAATGCTGGTGCCATCCGGTATTGCAACAGGCTCTTGTTTCTTGACCGTACTGTTTTCAATCTCGATGAAACTACCCATCTCTTCATCGGGTTTTTTGGTCTTTAATTCCACCTGCCCCACGGCTGCAATAGAGGCCAACGCTTCACCCCTGAACCCCATGGTTTTAATATGAAAAAGGTCGTCGATGTTTTTTATTTTCGAAGTGGCATGTCGCTCAAAGCACATACGGGCATCGGTTTCGCTCATGCCACCGCCATTGTCAATAACCTGCACCAGGGCCTTTCCGGCATCCTGAATGATCAGTTTAATCTCTGTTGCACCGGAATCGATTGCATTTTCCAGCAATTCTTTTACTGCACTGGCAGGTCTTTGTATCACTTCGCCTGCAGCAATCTGGTTGGCTATGTTATCGGGTAATAATAAAATTTTATCGGACAATTTTCTTCGCTTTTGCGCCAAAAATACATCATTTGCTTCTTGGCTCTGACACCGTTCTATATTTTTTCAGTTTCCGAATTACCAAATGAAACAATCATTCTGTTTTCTTATTTTACTAACGTTAAAAGTTAGTATTCTATTTTTAGGTACAAATTATTCACTAAATTAAGAGAAACCCTTAGTCTGCCATAATAATTTATGCAGGGTTCAACAGGAATGATTTATTTTTATGACCACTATATTACCTGAAAACTTTTTTAATGAAATTATTTTTTAGAATTCTGCTATTGATTTTTACAATCGCTCCATTTTTTAGTTCAGCACAGATTAAAACTAATTTGAATGCAAAAAAATGGGTTGACAGTGTTTTCAATTCACTGAGTAAAGAAGAGAAAGTGGCTCAACTAATGGTGATTAGAGCCCATAGTAATTTGGGGCAAGATCATGTTGCACAGGTTACGGAGCTTATTCAAAAATATAATGTAGGCGCATTGTGTTATTTTCAGGGCGGGCCTGTTCGTCAGGCTAATCTGACCAACTATTATCAACGCATTGCAAAAACTCCATTACTGGTAACCATTGATGCAGAGTGGGGGTTGGGTATGCGACTGGATAGTGTAATCAAGTTTCCATATCAGCTAAGTCTGGGAGCCATCCAGGATGCTTCCATCGTGTACCAGATGGGACTTGCGGTTGGTGAGCAGTGTAAACGCATAGGAGTACATTTAAACTATGCTCCGGTTATCGATGTAAATAATAATCCCAATAATCCGGTTATCGGATTTCGTTCATTCGGAGAAGATAAATACAAAGTAGCCTCTTTAGGTGTAGCCTATATGCAGGGCATGCAGGACGCCGGTATACTGGCTTGTGCCAAACATTTCCCCGGCCATGGTGATACAGAAACCGATTCACACTTAGACCTTCCCATCATTAATAAATCCATGGCAGAGCTGGACTCATTGGAGCTGATGCCTTTCCGGGCGTTGTTTAAAAAAGGAATTGCCAGTGTGATGATTGCCCATTTATATATTCCATCCATTGACAGTACAGCAAACCGAGCAACGTCATTATCGAAAAATAATGTAACCGATTTGTTACAAAAAAAATTAGGATATAAAGGATTAATTTTTACCGATGCATTGGAGATGAAAGGGGTGGCTAAATTTTTCCCCGATGGAGCCGCCGTGGTAGAGGCTTTGAAAGCAGGTAACGACCTGTTGTGCTTGCCGTCAAATGTTCCAAATGCCATAGCCGCAACATTAAATGCAGTTGATAATAATGAGTTGAGCTGGGAAAGTATAGAACAAAGAGTAAGAAAAGTATTGCTGGCCAAATATGAAGTTGGCTTAAACAAACCAGAACATATTGTCATTGAAAATTTAGTCAGTGACCTGAATGCAAAAACAGAAAAGTTCAATGCCGAAGCGGCCAAAAATGAATTGACTTTATTAAAATATAATGGCTCTGCTATTGTTTTGAGTAAAAATAAAAAATCAATATATGTCGGTATCGGAACAAACAGTGCAAACAGCTTTGGTAAAAAGCTGAATACGGATTGGAATACAGATACCTTGTTTTTTTCCTATAAGGATTCTGCTAACAAAGCAACCGATATAATAAACCAGATTGCAAATGGAAATTACGAAACCGTTGTAATAGGAATTCATGACTTCAGCAACCGCCCTGCCAACAATTACCATATCAGTGAAGCAGCTATTTCACTTTGGAACAGATTACAGGCATTCAACAACACGACTCTTTTATTTGGAAATGTGTTGGCAGTAAAAAACTTTTGTACAACAAATAATTTAATTGCCTGTTACCAGGATGATGCCATTACGCAGGCTGTGGCAGCCGATTTGCTTTCAGGAAAATTTAAGGCTATTGGAAAAATCCCGGTTTCGGTTTGCGATTTTAAATTTGGTGATGGCATTGTATCGGCCGACCTGAATGGAACAAAAGCATCGGCCCGGCATGCCAAACTAAAAACCATTGATTCCATTGCAAATAATGCCATTGCAAAAGGAGTGACACCGGGTTGTGTAGTATTGGCCATCAAAGACGGAGAAATTATTTACGATAAAGCCTTTGGAAACTATGAGTACGGGCCATCTTCAGCCGTTTCCGTTGAAAGTGTTTTTGATCTGGCATCCATTACAAAAATTGCAGCAACTACAGTTTCTGTTATGAAACTATATGAACAAGGTAAGTTGGATCTGAATAAAAAATTGGGAGATTATCTTCCCTGGGTAAAAGGATCCAACAAAGAAAATATCATCATCAAAGACTTGTTGCTTCATCAGGCAGGGTTAGTGCCTTTTATTCCATTTTATAAAGAAACCATCGATTCAATGACCGGAAAATTATTGCCGGGGTTTTATACGAATGAATCAAAACCGGGATTCGCAATCAGGGTTGCTGATAATCTTTTTTTACGCAACGACTGGAACGATACCATGTACAACCGGATTTTAAAAAGCCCGCTGACACAAGCCGGTAAATATGTATACAGCGATAATGATTTTATTTTTCTGGGAAAGATTGTGGAATCAATCAGCGGCATGACATTGGATGAATATGCAGAAAAGAATTTTTATAAAAAAATGGGGTTGTTTACAACCGGATTTTCTCCTGGAAAAAAATTCGCAACAGAACGTATCATTCCTACAGAAAAAGAAACTCATTTCAGAAACCAATTGATACGTGGTTATGTGCATGATGAAGGAGCGGCGATGTTTGGACAAGTATCAGGACATGCAGGATTGTTTTCTTCCGCTACTGATTTGGCTATAATTTTTCAGATGCTGCTTAATGGCGGGGTTTTCAATTCGGAGCGTTATTTGAAAGAAGAAACCATCCGTTTTTTTACTTCATATCAGGGAAGTAATAGTAGCCGTCGTGGACTTGGTTTTGACAAGCCGGAAAAAGATAATTTAACCCGTAAAGATCCTTATCCGTCTTTAAGAACTTCGCCTGAAACATATGGCCATACGGGGTTTACCGGCACTTGTATATGGGTAGATCCTAAGGATAAACTGGTTTATGTATTTCTTTCTAACAGGGTCAATCCAACCCGCGATAATCCAAAACTTTCGCAGTTGAATGTGCGGGCCAATATTCAGGAAGCTATTTATAAAGCCATCCGATAGTTTGGAGAAATGAAAAATAGTAAATCAAAATATTTTTTACTTTCTTTTATTTTACTGAATAATCTGCTTTATTCTCAGAATGATTTAAAACCATTTTCGAAAGAACTGATTGTTATATCTGAAAACGATAATTACAATATGGTCTTCAATGACCGCTATTATACCAACGGATTTTTTTTACGGTATAATTGGGTTGATAAAAAACAAACGGGGAATAAATTACTTAAAACAATTCATCGGGTAGAGTTGGGCCAA
>JAYWCV010000165.1:0-31343 GCA_043780275.1 Chitinophagaceae bacterium | reverse complement strand
ATCATTGATAATATAGGCATGCTATCCAGTCTTTATCATTATGCGCATATAAGCTATATCGGTGGAGGATTTAATGAAAGCGGCATACATAATATTTTGGAAGCGGCTGTTTACAATAAGCCGGTCATCTTTGGACCCAATTATTCGAAATTTAAGGAGGCCACAGATCTGTTGAAAAGCGGTGGGGCTATCTCGGTAAAAGATAAAAAAGAATTGGAAAAGGTTTTGGAAAACGTATTAGCGGATGCCGCATATTATCAACAGGTATCAACTATTGCCGGTGATTATGTTAGAGAAAATACCGGTGCTACAAAAATGATCTTAGATTATATTCAGCAAAAACGTCTTTTAACTAATTGAGTAAAGAGGTTTACAGTTTCTGAATGAATATCCCATCCAATTTTCACGATCAATTCCCGGTTGATCCAGTATTCTGCTTCGGCATAAATATTAAAGCTGTTGATCGTTTTTATACTGCGTTCATACATTGACTCATCGCCACGGAAAAGCTCATGGATAAACGTGAAGCGGTCATTGATGCCAATCGCTTTTTTCAGATCCTTTACCGGAGACTCTTTCAGCACTTCACCCAATTCTATTTTAGATTGCCGTAAGCGATCGTTTAAAGATTCTTTAACAGCCGGAATTTTTTCGTTGATTTCTTTAAATTCTTTTTGATGGTATAAAGTTGGCACTTCAATCATTGGATCGAAACTAATAGTATCTTTTTCAATCAATTTCATTTCTACAATCTCTTCCGTTTCTCCTAAAAGTTCTATTTCATTTACAACATATTTTTTTGTGGATACTTTTACCTCTTCTTCTTTTTTCTCAATTGTAGAAATTTGATTTATGTATTGAGGCATAATTACTGCCACTTTTGAAGAACCGGAATTGATAGGGTTATGTTGAACCGAATTCATCAATTCAGCCTGAATCATCTGTACAGTTAAAAGCATTTTTGATGCCTCTTCATGCTGACTCAGCTGATCCTGTAAATTGCTTATTAATACCTTTAATCGTTCCATTTGAATATGCTAGCTTTGCCTCAATTTTTTAATAATCGTTGATAAAATTGTTTTTGAAAAAATAATATTGAACTATAATTTTCAAATTCAACTAATTATTAATTTAAAGTTACAAACTGTTTAAAATAAGATTTTCACAAATATAACCCGAACAAAAACATTATGTTTATCGAACCAAACAATTATGGCGGAAAAAGAGGATGGATTGAAGTAATCTGTGGCTCCATGTTTTCAGGAAAAACCGAAGAACTGATCCGGAGAATTAAAAGAGCAAGGATTGCCAATCTCAGTGTTGAGCTTTTCAAACCAACGATTGATACCCGTTATGACGAACAAAAGATCGTGTCGCACGACTCCAACTCTTCCATTTCTACACCCATCGACAATTCGCAGAAAATATTACTGATGGCTCAGCATATAGATGTAATAGGCATTGATGAGGCACAATTTTTTGATGATGAATTGCCAAAAGTTGTTGACGAATTAGCATATCGTGGAGTGAGGGTGATTATTGCCGGCTTGGATATGGATTTTACCGGTAAACCTTTTGGACAAATGCCATTCCTGATGGCTAAAGCCGATTATGTAACAAAACTGCATGCCATTTGTGTTTGCTGTGGAAATATTGCCAACTACTCATATCGTAAAATAAAGAATGAAGAACAGGTAGTCATTGGTGAACTGGATATTTATGAACCCCGTTGCAGAGTTTGTTATAACGAGAAATAATTTTGAAAGCATCCAAACAAATAATAACCCTTTTTAAAAAAGATTTGTTGCTCGAAATCAGGCAGCAATATAGTTTTTATGGCATCCTGCTATACATACTCTCTACCATCTTTGTATTATACATGGCAGTGGATGAGCCCGAGGGGAAAGTATGGTTGGGCATATTTTGGGTAATTCAATTATTCATTTGCATTAATGCCGTTGCCAAAAGTTTTTTACAAGAAAGCCGGGGCCGGATGCTTTATTTCTATTCAATTGCCGGTCCGGCAGAATTTATCTTATCCAAACTTTTATTCAACACGATCCTCATGCTGATCATGAGTGGATTGAGCCTTGTTTTATACAGTTTGTTTTTGGGAAACCCTATTCAAAAAATGGGTGTTTTTATAGGCTTGGTTTTATTGGGTGGCTGGAGCTTAAGTTTGGTATTTACTTTTCTGGCAGCCATTGCCGCAAAAGCACAACAAAATGCAGCTATCATGGCCATCCTCGGATTTCCATTGATTATTCCACAATTATTATTGTTGATGAGATTATCTAATAAAATGTTAACCGAGTTTTCTACTATACCAATAAATACTATTTTACTTTTAATAGCCTTGGATTTAATGGTCATTCTGCTATCCGTCATCTTATTTCCATTTCTTTGGAAAGATTAAAGATTTCTTAAATGCGGAAATTAAACTTTACACCCCGTTTTTTTTGCCTTTCATACAAATAAAAATCATTAATTCGTTTTTACTATTTGGATTGCATTATTTTTGCAGCACTTTTTAAAGCAACTATGAATGTGCATGACGGATTTTCGTTAATTCACATAAGAAGTTTAATCAGATATGCGAAGAACCTGGTGGAAAATATTAAGTGTTTTTTTGTTGACTTACACCGTTATTGCCGGCTTGTTATTTGATGTTCCCCATTTGCCGGCACTGCAGGAAACCATACGTAATTTATTCTTTCATGTATGTATGTGGTTTGGCATGATGATCCTTTTTACAGTTTCTGTTGTGAATGCTATTAAATACCTGCGCAGTAATAACCTGGTTCATGATATTCATTCCAGGCATTATGCTTCTGTTGGAATTTTGTTTGGCATTTTAGGTTATGCAACCGGCACTATCTGGATGTTGTATACATGGGCCGATCCGAATAATCCGGCTTCTGCATCATTCAGTGCAATTGCCAGGGAACCAAAATTGATTGGTGCAGCCATTGCCCTGTTGATATATTTTGCCTATATGGTATTAAGAGATTCGATTCAGGATATTGACAAAAAAGCCAGGATCAGTGCAGTATATAATATTTTTGCTTATGCATTTCTTTTCCCAACCATCTGGATTCTACCCCGTGTGTTGGACAGCTTACACCCCGGGAAAGAAGGCAATCCCGCATTGAATTTTAACGACATTGACAGTTCTATGCGATTGGTCTTTTATCCTGCAGTTATCGGATGGACTTTGCTGGGAGTGTGGATAGCTTCCCTAAAAATAAGATTGACTTTAATAAAAGAAAAAAAGCTTTTTAAATGATAAATACAAAGCATATAAATCTGTTAATCAGTTTCCTGTTTATTTCCATTTTTGCAATGGGACAAGCCATTGAAAATCCTGAAATAGAGATGGCTGATATGATGCGCAGTAACGGAAGAATTTACGTTGTGATTGCAGTTATTCTTACTATCCTATTAGGGCTGATTTTGTATATCGTAAGATTGGATAGAAAAATAAGCAAACTGGAAAAACAAAATCCGGAATAACTATTAAATATTAAACCCTTTATTAAAAAAAATAAAATGTCAACAAACCCAAATTACAGTTTTTTCGCAGCCGTTAATGCCAGCTTCGATAAAGCATCTAAGTTTACAAAGTGGGATCCAGGTATTCTTGAGCAGATTAAATCTTGTAATGCTGTTTACAGAATGAAATTTCCTGTAAAACTGGATAATGGAAGTATCGAAGTAATTGAAGCATACCGTGTACAACACTCTCAGCATAAAACGCCTTGTAAAGGTGGAATTCGTTTTGCAGCGGAAGTAAACCAGGATGAAGTAATGGCCCTTGCTGCGTTAATGACCTATAAGTGTGCTATCGTAAATGTTCCATTTGGTGGTGCAAAAGGTGGAATTACCATCAACCCTAAAAAATACAGTGCGTACGAATTAGAGAAAATTACCCGTCGTTATACTGCCGAATTAATCAAGAAAAATTTTATCGGACCTGGTACGGATGTTCCGGCACCTGATTATGGAACTGGTGAAAGAGAAATGTCATGGATACTTGATACCTACGCAAGTATGCGTCCGGGAGAAATTGATTCTGCCGGTTGTGTAACCGGAAAACCAGTTACTCAAGGTGGTGTTCGTGGACGAAGAGAAGCTACCGGTCTGGGAGTATTTTATGGTCTTCGCGAAGTATGTAATATTCCAGAACTGATGTCAAAACTGGGTCTTTCAACCGGTGTGGAAGGAAAAAGAATTGTTGTACAGGGTTTAGGAAATGTGGGATATCATTCTGCAAAATTCTTTCAGGATGCAGGTTCAAAAATTATTGGATTAGCCGAATACGAAGGAGCTATCTATAATGAAAACGGATTGGATGTGGATGCAGTTTTTGAACATCGTCGTTCAACAGGTTCTATTTTGAACTTCCCAGGTGCAAACAACTTTGAAAAAAATATGGATGCCCTAGAAATGGATTGTGATATCCTTATTCCGGCTGCGCTTGAAAATGTGATCAACGAAGAAAATGCACCAAGAATAAAAGCTAAAATTATTGGTGAAGCTGCAAACGGACCTTTAACGCCGGAGGCAGATGAAATATTAATTAAGAAAGGTGCTATCGTAGTTCCTGACATGTATCTAAATGCAGGTGGTGTAACTGTTTCTTATTTCGAGTGGTTGAAAAACTTAAGCCACGTTCGTTATGGCCGTATGGAAAAACGATTTACTGAAAACCTGAACAGCCAGATATTAACACAGTTGGAAGAATTGACTGCAAAGAAAGTAACTGACAGTTCCCGTGAGTTTATCTTACACGGACCCGATGAAATTGATTTAGTGTATAGCGGATTAGAGGAAACAATGATTAGTTCGACACATGAAATCATGGATGTTTGGAGAAAAAACCCACAGATTCCTGACATGCGTACAGCCGCTTATGTTGTGGCAATCAACAAAGTTGGAACCAGTTATGCAGAACTTGGAATTTTTCCATAAGAAGATTTTATTTATTAAAAAACCTACTAATTGCAGTAGGTTTTTTATTTCCATTCGGGCAAATCATTTACTAAACTTGATTTATCCTCTGTCATTTTCCAGCAAAAAGTATCTTTCCCATTCGTAATGACAAGATACGTACAAGGCATACTAATATTATATCGAAGTACCTGTTCCAACACTTTTTCATCCAGTTTTATTTCAGGAGCTTTACACTCTATCAGCATCCATGGTTTATGATCACTATCATAAATTAAAACATCAAACCGCTTGGAAAGTTCTCCCAACCTGATTTCCTTTTCAACAGCAATTAATGAAGAAGGATATTTTTTTTCTGCCAGCAGATAATGGATAAAATTTTGCCTAACCCATTCCTCTTCCGTTATCTGAATCCATTGTTTTCGGATTTTATCAAATATAAACTCCTTACCAGCTTCTTTTTTAAAACGAAAATCGGGTTCGGGATAATTAATAAAAATCATTGATCAAAAGTAAATTATTAATTTTACAGACACTGAACAGCAAATTATGAAAACAAAAGAAGAGATTGTAAAGGATTGGTTGCCCCGCTATACGGGTGAAAAACTTAGCAAATTTGGACAGTATATTTTATTGACCAATTTTTCGAACTATGTTCACTTGTTTGCAAAAATGCATAAAGTGAAAGTGATGGGAGAAGATAAACCTATGCAATGTGCAACCGCTAATGGCATTACCATTATTAATTTTGGAATGGGAAGTCCGACAGCTGCCACAGTCATGGATTTATTGATAGCAATACAACCCAAGGCTGTTCTTTTTTTGGGTAAATGTGGCGGTTTGAAAAAAAGAAATAATCTTGGTGATCTTATTCTCCCTATTGCCGCTATTCGAGGTGAAGGAACATCGGACGATTATTTCCCGAAAGAAGTACCGGCATTGCCTGCTTTTGCTTTACAAAAAGCTATTTCAACAACTATCCGTGATTCGGGGGTTGATTACTGGACCGGCACAGTTTATACAACCAATCGCAGAGTTTGGGAACATGATGAAGCCTTTAAACAATATCTGCAGGAAATAAGAGCTTATGCAGTTGATATGGAAACAGCAACCATCTTCATGGTTGGATTTTATAATAAAATACCGACAGGTGCTCTTTTATTAGTAAGTGATCAACCCATGACACCGGATGGTGTTAAAACTGCCGCAAGCGATAAAAAAGTTACCGCAAATTTTGTTGAAAAACATTTGCAGGTTGGTATCGATTCGCTGAAGCAATTGATTAATGACGGGCTTACAGTAAGACATTTAAGATTCTAAGCAACCTTTTTCTTTTTCCCTTTGTCATTAAAGAAAAACTATATGCGAATTTTATTTATCCTTCTACTTAGTATTAGTATTCTTTCTTTTCAATGCTCAAAAGACCAGTTGAATATTCCCGATTCTGATTGTTTAAAAGGGAAACTTATAGTAAGTGGCCCATGTAAGAATCTGATCATAAAAATCATCAACGGATCTTACGACCCTTCAAAGGTTGAAAGCAAATGGACCGACCCGATGACAAACCTGGTTCATGAAAATGTATTCACTGTTAAAAATGTTTGCAGTTTTCCTGATTCTATCAAAGAATTGGATGAATTTTATTTCTATTTTGTAAAAAATCCCGAAAATTCTGACTGTGCAGTATGTTTAATCTATCGGCCCACGCCGTCAACATCGAATTACATAATAATCAGCGAAAAGCCCTGCAATTAGCCTTTTTTTATCCGAAATAGAAAAAGAAAAGTTCGTTTTACCAAAAAACATTAGCTTTGCCGACTTTGAAACCAGTCATATTCATGATCAGACCCAGTGCCGTAAGACCGGGGATTGATTCAAGAATTTCTCCTGTTATTGCAACAGGTTTGCTCATGAGGCTGTTAAATATTAAACACCTCTTCAATGAAACTATCCCAGTTTAAGTTCGATCTTCCACTTAATTTAATTGCACAGCATCCTTCGAAAAAACGAGAAGATTCCAGGTTAATGGTTGTTCATCGTCATACCGGACAGATTGAGAACCGTACCTTCCGTGACATTATGGAGTATTTTGACGACAAAGACGTATTTGTTGTAAACAACACCAAAGTATTTCCCGCAAGAATGTATGGAAGAAAAGAAAAAACCGGCGCAAAAATTGAAGTTTTTCTGCTGCGTGAATTAAACAAAACAAACAGGCTTTGGGATGTAATAGTTGATCCTGCCCGTAAAATACGTGTTGGTAATAAATTATATTTTGGCGAAAACGAAGACCTGATTGCAGAAGTAATTGACAATACAACCAGCCGTGGACGTACCATCCGTTTTTTATGGGAAGGACTTGAAGAAGACTTCAGAAGCGTTTTGGACAGATTGGGTGAGACTCCTTTACCAAAGTATATCAAACGCAAGCCCGATGAAGATGATAAAGAACGTTTCCAGACTGTTTATGCAAAACATGAAGGTGCTGTAGCTGCCCCTACTGCAGGTTTACACTTTAGCCGTGAATTGATAAAGCGATTGGAAATTAAGGGAATCCGTTTTGCAGAAGTTACATTACATACCGGCTTAGGAACATTCAGACCCATTGAAGTAGAGGACCTGAGCAAACATAAAATGGATGCAGAATATTATCATATTGATGAAACGGCCTGCAGCATTGTAAATAAAGCAAAAGAAAATAAAACCCGTATTTGTTCTATTGGAACCACTACGATGCGTACATTGGAATCTTCTTTTACCGCAAATAAAATGTTGAAACCTTCAGAGGGATGGACAAATACTTTTATACACCCTCCGTACAATTTCAATATTGCAGATTCACTGGTTACCAATTTTCATTTACCTAAAACCAGTTTATTGATTATGGCTTGTGCATTTGCCGGTTACGATTTGGCGATGGAAGCATACAAAAAGGCGATTAAAGATAAATACCGTTTCTTCAGTTATGGAGATGCTATGATGATAATCTAACAAAATCATTCTGTAAATAAAAAAGAGTCCTGATAACAGGGCTCTTTTTTATTTCTGTACACAATCAATTAATCTAATCCGAACATTCCTTTATTTAGTTGTTGTAAAATTTGTTTTTTATACGCTGCAGGAACGAGTAAAGAAATATTATGTTTACTGCCGCCGTATGAAACCATTCTTACTGGTACATTTATGATGGACTCGAATAATTTTTTTAATATATTCTCTGTCAGTGCAATTTCATTTCCAACTACAGAAATGATGGTTTGCCCTTCATCTACTTCTACCGTTCCGAAAGTTTTCAATTCATTGATGATCTCCTTTAAATTAACCGCATCATCAATAGTCAACGAAACGGCCACTTCAGAAGTAGTAATCATATCAATGGGGGTCCGGTACTTTTCAAACACTTCAAATATTTTTCTCAAAAACCCATAAGCCAATAACATCCGGCTGCTTTTTATAGTAATGGCAATGATATTATCTTTTGCTGCAACCGCCTTTACACCTACCGATGCAGCTTTTTCAGTAATCAATGTTCCTTTAGCATCGGGCTGCATAGTATTGAGTAACTTAACCGGAATATTATATTGCTGTGCAGGCCAGATAGATGCCGGGTGTAAAATCTTTGCTCCGAAATAAGCCAGCTCGGCCGCTTCATCAAAACTTAATTGTTCGATAGGAACTGTTTTTGAAACAACCCTTGGATCATTATTATGCATGCCATCTATGTCTGTCCATATTTCACAGGCACTTGCATTAATTGCAGCAGCAATCAGCGAAGCCGAATAATCGCTACCTCCTCTTTTTAAATTATCTACTTCACCTTTTGCATTGCGGCATATGAAACCCTGTGTTACAAAAATTGTTTTGTCCTGATGCTGTTTCAACAACTGACTCAACTTCACTTTTATATTACCTATCTGAGGTTCATTATTTATATCAATGGTCATGAAATCCAATGCCGGAATCAACACATATGCTGCATTTTGTTCAGCCAGGTATTCGCAGAAAAGTTTGGTTGAAAGCAATTCGCCCTGTGCCAGCACATCCTTATTCAATGCTTCGTTAAATGATATTTTTAAAATGATATTCAGGAATTCAAAATGTTCGGTAATGATTGATTTTCCATTTTCTAAAGCAGCATCAGTAGAATATAATTCCTTAATAAACTGATGGTAGTTCTCCTCCAGTTTATTGATTTGCTGTTTGGCCTGTTCTCTTTCACCCATCAAAATGGAATCACATATTTCCACCAATGAATTGGTTGTACCGCTTAATGCACTTAAAACAACAATCTTCTGATTCTCATCCCGGTTAATCAAATCAACTACCTGCTTCATTCTTTCAGGCTTCCCAACCGAAGTGCCTCCAAACTTCATTACTTTCATAATCTGCCTCCAACCGCTCTTAACGATTAATTTTATTTGAGTTGCAAAGATAATCCTGTGCAGTTAATTTTTGTAAACTGATAATTCCTTAAAAAGTTGAGGAGATATTTACTCTTGAATATTAATTAAATTCAACATCAAATTTCTCTGCCAGGAATTTCAAATCTTCAACCACCGGTTTTAAAAGTGGAATACCTTCTTTCATACGGATAGATTCCATTTCTCTTTCAGGGTCTCCTGGTATGATCACTTTCTGATGACCAACAATTGTTTTTGCATTTCTGAATCGGCTGATCCAGTTATCCATATGTTTTTTAAAATCAGCAGCCGGTCTAAACGCATCAATCCGCATAGCGCCGAAAAAATGGCCGATCCCTTTTCCCGGCATTTCGGTTGGCATCGGGATATACACCGGAAAAGGTGGTACCCATGGACCATAATTTGCACCACTGAGAACAGCTGAAAATATATCAACAACGGCTCCCAATCCATACCCTTTATGGCTACCGTGTTCCTTATCGCCACCCAATGGCAATAAAGCACCTCCGGCTTTTAATTCATGGGGATCGGTCGACAACTTACCTTCCTTATCCTGAATCCAACCTAATGGAGCGACACCGTTTTTACGTTGCAGCATTTCTAATTTTCCATTGGCTGCAGTTGTCGTTGCCATATCTAAAACAAAGGATGGTTCTGTTCCTGCAGGTATGGCCACACATATCGGATTTGTACCCAATAACCGTTCGGTAGAAAAAGTGGGTGCAACTAACGGGCTTGCATTGGTCATAGAAATACCAATCATGTCATGCTCTAAAGCCATCATGGAATGATATCCGGCAATACCATAATGGTTGCTGTTTTGCACACTCACCCAGCCGGTTCCTACTTTTTTTGCTTTTTCAATTGCAATATTCATGGCATATGGAGCAACCACTAAACCCAATCCGCTATCACCATCCACTACTGCGGTTGATGGAGTTTCATGAATTACTTTCATGTCGGGATTTGCATTCACCCTTTTTGCTTCCCATAACCGTACATAGCCACTCAACCGGGCAACTCCGTGTGAATCGATTCCACGAAGATCTGCAGACAATAAAACCCTGGTAGCTTTTTCTGCATGCTCCTCACTGCATCCAATTTTTATTATAATCTTTTTAGAAAAATCAAATAATTGCTGATAAGTAAAAACATTTTCTGCCATGCTACAAAATAACGATAAACTATTATACAAAACTGCCCCCGGAATTGGAGGCAGTTCATAAACTTAAATAAAATTTTATTTATTAGAATGGAAGATCATCTGCGGGTTCAGCAAAACTGCCCGATGAGGAAGCATTCGATGTTTCGGGAGTTGAATCATTTTCTCCCATTGACTGAGAGCCGCCTTCAGCTCTGCCACCTAATAACTGTACTTCACGGATACGTAGTGAAAGAGAAGAACCGGGAGTTCCATCATTTCGCTGAAATGCTCTTGCTTCGGGTGTACCTTCTACAAAAACCTGTTTTCCTTTTGTAAGGTAGGGTGCCAAAGCTGTCCGGTCTGTCCAATAAGCGCAATCAACCCAGGTTGTTTTTTCCTGGTTATTCCCCTGGCTGTCACGGTATTTCTCCGTATGTGCAACGGTGAAGTTGATCACATTTTTACCATTAACTGTGTTCACTACACAGTCTTTACCCAAATTTCCAATTACTTGCATTTTTATCATAGTACTCATTTTTAGAAGATAAATTTAGTTAATTATATTTTGTAAATGTTATTACTAATAAGCCATTTTTAAAATTTGTTTTTTTATTTACCTGTTGATGTTTTTATCAGCACTGATAATCTGCACTTCGCCAAACATTGTTTTGAATCTTTTTTTGATTAAAACATTTTTAAAACCAGCATCTGATATTAATATTGGAAGTATCCCTTTTGCATTTGCATCGGTTGGTCTAAAGCCATCTAATGTTCTTACCAAATTAAAAAGAGTTCTTTGAGTCCATGATTTGGAACGGCCAAAATCTGCAATATGCAATTGACCGTCTACATCTAACACTCTGTAGATTTCGGTTAATGCCCTTTGTTTTGTTCCTGTATCAAGGTGATGAAATACAAGGGAGGAAACAACCCTGTTGAAAGTGTTATCCATAAATGGAAGTCTTTCCCCGTCATAATTCAGAAATAAAATATCTGCCTTCTTTTCCCTGGCTTTATGAATTGCTTTATTTAATATTTGCACATCAATATCAATGCCGGTTACTTTCGACCCGGGAGAAGTTTCTTTTGCCATAATGGTAAGCGTACCAGTGCCGCAACCAAAATCCAATATGGTTGTATCATTAATTGAAGCTGCTTCAATCAGGTAGCGTTTAATCTTCATTTCGGGCATTGTCATCCCAACCAGGAAATCGTATAGCGGCGTCAGCCATTTGAAACGAAGCGCCGGTATGAATTTAGTTTTTGTCATTATCCATTCACTGTTTTAAAATATTGATTACATTTTATGTCCTTCCATCGGGTTGGCGCCTTTTTTAAAAATAAATTCACTGTGTAATAAATAAGCTCCTGTAATAACCACTATATCGCCTTCCTTCAATCCTGATTTTATTTCTATCCTATCATCGCTTTCCAAACCTGTTTGCACCATCACACTTTTAAATGTATTGTGAGTTGTCTGAATCCAAACGGTTGCTCCCTTTCCATCACGGATGACTGCATCTATTGGCAATGTCAATGTTTTTCGTAGCGGACTTTTTAAAATTACATAAGCCGGCATGCCTGGTTTTAACTGGTTACCAGTATTTGGAATAGATACACGAATCAAATTAATTCTTGTATCAGGATTGATTTCTGGATTTACAAATTCAATTCTTCCTTTTATTTCCTTGCCGTCAAAATCGGGAAGCTGTACGGTGGCAATACTGCTTTTGTCTATCTCTGCCAGTTGTGAAGTATAAACCTGTGCCTCTGCCCAAAGGCTTGACAAATCAGCCAGCTTAACAATGGTGCCGCCTTCCATTACATAATCTCCTTCTCTGATGTCCAACTGCGTAATGTAACCAGAAGCTGTGCTGTAAAATGTTGTATTGCTGTTGCCCTGGACCGAAGAACCGTTCGGACGGGCTTTTTTGTTTTTTTCCAGTTCCACCACCTGTGCTTCATTCATGCCCCACAGGAGCAATTTGTTTTTAGCACTCTGTAAAAGCTGGTCAAAGTCAATAACCGTTTCGTTTAAAAATGTTTTTTTCTTGTCTAATACCAGAAGATATTCCTGTTTGGCATTGTTGAGTTCTTCGCTGTACAGATCATACAAAGGAGTTCCTTTACTTACATAATCACCGAGGTTTTTGAAATACAACCGCTCCACTCTGCCCATCACTCTTGAACTGACGGAAGATGATTTCATCTGGTCAAAATTCAATGTAGCTGTTAATACCAACTGGTCGCCAATGGTTCCATTACGGATAGTATCAGTAGAAATATTGCCTAACTGGATTTGCTGTTCACTCAATTGTAATTCATCTTTTTTTTCACCGCTCTTTTTCTTTACTGCTGTTAAATCCATTTTACAGATTGGACATTTGCCCGGTTTGTATTCTACCACCTGCGGGTCCATTGAACAAGTGTAATAAGTGTCAGGGTCTTTTGATATTACTGTTTTTTTACTTTTGCAGGAAAAAAATAGCATGATAAGAATTGCAATCAATAATTGTTTCATAAATATTTTTTTGTTACCAACATTTGTTTTTCATTTCATCGTTCCTTGCGTCGCACTCTTAATCTTCCTGTTCATTTTTCAGCAGGCCCCATCCTCCACCTCCTTCCCCAAAAGGAAAGGAGCGGTGCTACAACTCTTTACTCATTTTCAGTTCTACCACATCAACTCAACATCTTTACTAAACACTTATTAACCCCCTCCGATTAATATTAATCTATTCGGATAAGACTGTGTGCTTGCTATTCTCCCCCTTTGGGGGAGTTAGAGGGGGCTACTTTAATAAAACTCTCACTGTCCATTAAATATTGCGCATTTGCAGCAACTGAATCAGTTGCCGATAAACCGCTCATGATCTGAATATGATTTTGATGCAGAATGCCTGTATTTACTTTATGTGCTTTAAAGCCGCCTTCAACTTTTTTAAAAACCACTTTATCCAGGCCTAACGATAACACTGCTTCTTTTGGCAACCAATACGCATCTTTTGAATTGCCGAATATAACGGCTCTTACCTGGCTGCCGATAGGGATTTTTAAACTGCTGTTGTTAAAATAAACTCTTGCAGTTAATGTTTTACTTTCTTTACGGTAGAAGGGTTCAATGAAATCAATACTTGCCCTGAAATCTTTGGTGGGTGCAGTTTCAGGAACAATTCTTACGGTATTACCAATTTTTACCAAACCCTGGTTGTCCCCATAAATATTCAGCAAGGCCCATGCACGGTCGGGGTTATAAACAATAAATACCGATTGTCCTTTTTGCACATACATGCCTTCCTTCAATGAAAGTTCTTCCGTTATCAGTGAAATATCTTTCATGGTACCGGGTTCGGTATTCATGTTGCCTCCGTTTACCGATTCATGAATATGACCACTGTAATTGCTGTACACTGCAATGGTTAAAGAAGGTTTTCCCGATTTGATAACCTGCTCCAACTGTGCATTGCTCATGCCAAGCAATAATAATTTTTCTTTAGCTGCCTGGATGAATGTGATGTTCTCTGCATCATTTTTCAGAAGGAATAAAAGATTTTGTTGCGCAGTAAGCAGTTCCGGACTGTATATGTCCAATATGTGCTGACCCTTATTTATTTTCTGATAACGGTACCGTACATAGAGTTTTTCAATTCTGCCGGCCACCCTTGATGAAATGCTGCCTACCTGCCTTGTATCGTAAGCTATATTTCCCAATGCATCAATTTCAATCTGCTCTTCTTTTTTCTCAATGGTTGTAACAGGAATGGATGACACAACAAATTCGTTGGTTGGTTTCAGTAATGCCTCCAGATCAGCTTCAGTTGATTTTTTTCCTCCTGATTCTTTTTTTACCAAATCCATTCCGCAAATGGGACAGGTGCCGGGTTTATCTCGTATTATTTCGGGATGCATCGGGCAGGTATATTCAACTGCTGCATGGTCATGTTTGCTGTTTTCCATTTTTACTAAGTCCATTCCGCACTTGGGGCATGAGCCGGGCTTATCACTGAAAACAGAATCTTCCGGCATGGGACAGGTGTACATTACTTTTGCAGGTACAGCCTTTTGTTCTGGCTGAGATTTATAATTGTTACAAGCTGTAGATCCAATTAGCAATATGCAATTAGCAATTAGCAAAAAAGAAACCCCACTCCTGATTATTCTTTTCATAATATTTTTACTTAACTCAATTTATATTGTAACATCATTCCATCGTCTTCATGTTCAAGATTGTGGCAATGGAAAACAAACTTGCCTCTATTATTTTCAAAAGGAATAATCACTTTAACTGTTTCACCCGGCATTACCAATACCGTATCCTTCCATCCATTTTCCGATGCAATCAAACTCCCCCTGCCGCCGCTGCGTTGCAATGGCTGGAAGAAAACACCATGCAAATGCATAGGATGTGGTTCATCGCCTTTGCTGTTATCAAACACCCATATTTCATTGGTATTGGCCGCAACAGTTTCATCAATGCGGTTGCTGTCATACAGTTTGCCATTGATGCGGTGGCGCATCTGCATTCCGTTGTTCATGGGAACACCGTGATGCTCCATTGCGTTTGAAATTTCAAATGTTCTTGTCTTTACTGCAGTTGAAACCGGGATTGCAGTAATGGCCGAAAGATTTGCCGGAACGGTAAATGTATCTGCAGCAGTAAAGGCTACTTTAAACTTCATGATTTTAAAAGCTTGCTTGCCCTGTGCATTGCCAGCATTCTTAAATTCTTTGCTTTGTAAATAAATCTCCGTACCGATTGCGGAACCGGCAAAGTTTACCAGCACATCTAATCTTTCGCCGGGAGCAATTAAAATATTTTTTACTGTAACAGGATTCTTCAATAGTCCTCCATCGTTACCGATGATAATCATATCAGCATTATTGCTCAATGCAAGATTATACAGCCTTGCATTCGAGCCGTTGAGAATTCGCAGGCGGTAATATTTTGTTGCCACTTCAGTAGAAGGAGCAAATACTCCATTCACTAAAACAGATTCGCCCATGTAACCCGCCATTACTTCTTCCATGGAAGGATTGTAATTAATGCCCGATGAAGTGATACGTTTGTCCTGTATTACCAAAGGCAATTCATATTGAGCTGAAGGAAGATTAAGCGCTGCTTCTTCAGCATCATTAATAATAAAGATTCCTGCCAATCCCTGGAAAACCTGCCTGCCTGTTTTTTCATGCGGATGCGGATGATACCAGCTTAATCCAGCTCTTTGATTTACTGTAAACTGGTAACGGAATGTGCCGCCTGCATTGGCCAACTGATCGGGATGGCCATCCATCAATGCAGGCACTTTCAAACCATGCCAGTGAATGTTGGTATGCTCTGATAAATTATTCTGTAATAAAATATTTACGGCATCGCCTTTATTAATTCTGAAAGACGGGCCTAACAAATTGTTGGGCTGATAACCCAATACGGGGATATTTGTTCCTTTAAGATTAGCTGTTGTTGCCTGTGCCGACAGTGTATGATTAGTGCCTGCCTGAGATGGAAAAGAAAGCAATTTTGAAAAATCTCCTTCCATTACCATTACCGGTTCAGTCATCAATCCTATATGATGGTCTTTATTACAACCGGCAAGAAACCCTGTAATTGTGCCTGCTGCCAAAACAGAACCTGCACCAAACCCGGATATTTTTATAAAATCTCTTCTTTTCATAAACCTGGTTTTTATTTTTTTTCCATTATACGTTCAATAGTTACCTGCAACCGCAATGCCTGGTTGAGCAGTTCTATGTATTCCAGTTGCCTCATGTTTAATCTTTCCCATGCATCATAAAGCATAAATAGTTCTTCTGTATTTTGCTCGTATCCCAGTTGCATGGATTTATAATTATTCTTCAGTGCAGGGATAATATTTTCTTCATAGAGTTTCAACTGTTTTTTCTTCAGTTCTATTTCATTCCGCATACCATAAGCCATACCACTGTACTCGTTTACCATCATTTCTTTTTGCGATTGGATGGTATGTGTTTTCCAGTTCAGACTTTCAATATTTGCTTTATTCATTTTGGATGACCATTTTGCCATTGGTATTTTTACCATACCCATAATGGTGTATAAAATGGGCTGGCCGCCAAAACCCACCATATTATCAAAGCGGACACCATACTGGGGTTTCAGGCTTTGCCTTTCAGTTTCCTGCTTCAGTCTTGTAAGATTAATCTCCCGGTCCAATGATTTTAAATCGCTGCGGCTGTTGTAAAAAAGTGTGCTGTCAAAAACAACAGATGAATAGTCCTGGAGTAGATAAGATGTATCAATATCAAAATCTATCAGGGCATTCTTGCCCATGAGTGTATTCATGCGGATGCGTTTTTCTTTAATGTCGTTTTCAAACATTAGCTGCATATTCTTTACATCGCCCAATGCAGCTTTTGCTTTGTAATAAGCGCTGATTTTCTCTAACCCATTTTTATACCGTATCTCCGCATTTTTAATCATGAAGTCCAGTATCTTTTCATTTTCAGAGAGCACAACTAATTTTTTCCTGAGGATTATCCATTCGTAGTAAAACTGTTTGGCATCATTCATCAATTCATTCAGGGTAGCATTTTTCTTTTCTTTTTCTACTGATGACATGGCTTTCATGTATTGTTCATCCGCATCCAGCTTTTTTTTATTCGGAATCATTTGTTCGCCGGAAAACATAACCGAACCCATACCTGGTATATCGCCTTCCCGATGCCAGAGCCCTACATTATACGGTGTCATAAATTGACCAAACCCTACCTGTGGCGGCATCCAGCTTCTTGCACCTTTCGCCGCTTCATCCATTGAGCGGATTTCATTATCGTACATCTTCACTACAGGATGTGAGGCTTTAATGCTGTCAATGATTGCATCCAGCTTCATGGTTTGTGCTGAAATAAATTTTCCCGGAAGAAAAATGGTAAGTATGAATAGTAGTTTCTTCATAGTATAATTTTAAGTACAACAATTTTTGTTTTTTTGAACAGGCGGACAAGGAAAGCTTCCATACGAACAAAACACACAGCAATCTCCTGGCTTTGGTTTTAATATTGTTTTGCAATTTTCACATTCATAAAAATATTGACATGCATCCGTTGGCATTTGTTCCTGCTTTTGATGACGACAATGTGGGCATGTTATAATTGACATTAGTTTAATTTCCATCGTTGATTATTCTTTTACATCAATTAAATCAATCTTTCCTTTACGTTTCAATTCCCACTCTTTGATCATTTCAAAAATCACGGGGGTTATCAGCAATACATAAATTGTGGAGGAAATGGTGCCGCCAATCAGGGGAATAATAATTGGCCGCATAATATCGCTGCCTACACCGGTTGCCCATAAAATGGGGATTAAACCAAAGAGGTTGACAGAAACCGTCATCAACTTTGGTCTTAATCTTTTTACGGAACCATCCATTACAAATTGCCGGATGATAGCAGGAGTTAAAGTGGCCTTTGAATTACCATGTTTTGCTACCATTTTTTCCATGGCTTCGTTCAGGTAAATAGTCATAAGCATAGCTGTTTCAACGGCCATTCCAAACAAGGCAATAAAACCTACAGCCACAGCAACAGATAAATTCACTCCATAGAAATACACCATGAACACACCACCGATTAAAGCAAAGGGAACTGTTACCATTGTTACCGCAGCTTCTTTAAATGAATGATAAGTGAAATACAATATCATGAAGATGATCACCAATACAATGGGCATGATGAATGTTAATGTGCGATTGGCCCTTATCTGGTTTTCCCATTGTCCGCTCCATTCTAAAAAATAACCTTTGGGTAATTTGGTTATCATCTGGTTTAGCTTTTGCTGTGCTTCTTTTACCGTGCTTCCCAAATCTCTTTCCCGTACATTGAATAAAACGGTTCCCCGCAACATGGCATTCTCAGAATTGATCATGGGTGGGCCATCGCTCAAACGCACATCTGCTACTGCTTCTAATGGTATGGGGCCAAAATTCATGGTCTGCACCTGCAACCGTTTCAATGCCTGCAGGTTGTTACGGAAATCCTGTCCATATCGTGCATTTACCGAAAAACGCTGCCGGCCTTCAACGGTAGTGGTGAGCTTCATACCACCCAATGCAATTTCAATTACGGCATTTACATCATCCACACTCAAGCCATATCTTCCGATTTCTTCTCGTTTCACTATTATGTCAATGTATTTTCCACCGGTGATGGGTTCTACATACAAATCTTTGATACCATCAATTCCTTCCAATTGTTTTTTAAGAGTTTGTGCAAAGGCATAAATGCTATCAAGGTTTTGCCCATATACTTTCAATCCAACATCCGTTCTTATTCCTGTTGAAAGCATATTGATTCGGTTGATGATGGGCTGTGTCCATCCGTTGGTAACACCGGGTATCTGCAGCCTTGCATTCAGTTCATTGATGATGCTGTCTTTTGTCAATCCTTTGCGCCATTCTTTTGTGGGCTTCAGCAGAATGATGGTTTCAATCATGCTGATGGGAGAGTTGTCTGTTGCTGTGTTTGCTCTTCCTGCTTTACCCAATACATGCGATACTTCAGGAACTGTGAGTATCAGTTTGTCCTGCACCTGCAACAAACGTTTTACTTCTGAATTGGACACATCGGGTAAGGTTACCGGCATAAACAATAACGAACCTTCATCAAGTGGCGGCATAAATTCAGATCCCAATCTTGTCATCATAACAACGCCAATTGCTAATGCAATGATGTTGATACCGATGGTTGTTTTACGCCATTTCAAACACCAGGACAGAATGGGGTAGTAAATTTTCTCCAGGTTTCTTGTAATAGGGTTGGCACTTTCCGGTTTCATTCTTCCTTTCAGGAAAAAAGAGATCAACACTACTGTTAATGTAATGGCCAGCACTGCATCAACCAGCAGGATGAATGTTTTTGTCCATGCCAGCGGATGGAATAATTTTCCTTCCATTCCTGTAAGCAGAAACACGGGCAGAAAAGAAGTAACAACAATGATGGTGGAGTAGAATACACCCGGCCCTACCTGCTTGGACGACTTCTCAATGATGTCTAATCTTTCCTGTTCTGTTAACGGATCTTTACTTCGTTTAAATAGTTTCACTATGAATATTTCTTTTTAAAAAGATGAAATAAATTTCTTGCCTTATACCTTATTCCCAACTCCCCATTCCCCATTCCCTAATTCCCCATTGCCCCCGTCCACTTCGTATCCGGGCAGGCATTGCCAATTGCCAATTGCTTATTGCCCATTCTCCTTTTCCAATTGTGCCTCACTCAAATGCCGGTATGCATTCTCCACCATGACAATACCATCATCTACCACCACACCAATTGCCAATGCAATACCTGTCAGTGACATGATGTTGGAAGAAATGCCAAATGCTTCGAGAAGAATAAAACCAATGGCCACAGAAATGGGAAGCTGAATAAGTATGACCAATGCACTGCGCCAGTGAAAAAGAAAAAGAATTACAACAATAGAAACAGTGATCATGATCTCGATCAGCGAACCTTTCACTGATTCAATAGCTTCTTCAATCAAAATGCTTCTGTCGTACGAAGTTTTAAAGGTTACTCCGTCGGGCAATCCTTTTTCCACTTCTTTCATTTTTTCTTTCACGGCTTTGATTACTTTATCAGCGTTTTCACCATAACGCATTACCACTATGCCACCAACAACTTCACCTTTGCCATCCATATCAAAAATGCCAAGGCGCAGATCGCCGCCCATTTGCACACTGCCAATATCTTTTACCCGAACAGGAATACCATTGTAATTGGTTAATGCAATATTTTCAACATCTTCTTTGCTTTTGATATATCCCAATCCACGAATGATGTAAGCCATATCTGCCATTTCAAATTTTCTTCCACCCACATCATTATTGTTGGCTTTTACTTTGTTCATTACATCCATGAGTGAAACATTGTAGTACTGCAGCTTCACCGGATCAACTACCAATTGATATTGTTTTTCAAAACCGCCAAAGGAGGCCACCTCCGCCACACCTTGCACAGTTTGCAAAGCAAATTTTACATACCAATCCTGCAAGGCTCTTTGTTCACCCAAATCCATTTTTGGTGCATCAAGATGATACCAGTAAATATGACCAACACCTGTTCCATCGGGTCCCAGCGTTGGCGTTATTCCCTGAGGCAACAAACGTTGTGCATAGTTCAATCGTTCCAACACTCTTGTTCTTGCCCAGTAGATATCAACATTATCTTCAAAAATCACATAAACAAAACTCATCCCGAACATGGATGAGCCACGAATGTTTTTAATTTTTGGAATGCCCTGCAGGTTACTCACCAATGGATAGGTAATCTGGTCTTCTATCACCTGCGGACTGCGGCCCATCCATTCGGTAAAAACGATGACCTGATTCTCACTCAAATCAGGAATGGCATCAATGGGGTTTTTCTGAATGGAATAAATGCCCCATGCAAACAAGCCTGCCGATATCAGCAATACAACAAACCGGTTTCTTAAAGCAATTCCAATTAATAGTCGAACCATGTTTTACGATTAAGTTACTTAATAATTATTGAGATTTTTCTTTCAATTCCATACTACATTTTGAACATTTACCGGGTTTATTACTTGTAACATCACTATGCATAGGGCAGCTGAAATTATTCATCACTACTTCAGGATCCATGAGGCAAGTAAATAATATTGTATGCCTAATTGTATCTTTTCTTCCGGCTTTATTCTGAGCAGTGACCGAAACGTACATGATGGAGAACTCTGCCATCATCAGTATTTTCATTGTTTCATTTGAATAAAATTTTAAGTGTATGAAAAATTAAGAACATTATACAGAAATGCCAATAGCCCGGCAATCATTTGCCAGACTTAAGAAAGTAAGTAATATTTAAATACGGAAAGCGCAGTTACGGATGTAAACTGCTATATCACTATTTCGGGGAGGAGAATGACAGGTAGGACTTTCTTCCGTTACACAACAAAAGTTAAGTGCGGGAACTTCAATAAAAGAAACGGGTAATGTACTGGGAAGTAACTGCATCATTTTAAATGATTCAGCAACCTTTTGATCTTTTTCAATCTTCAACTGCTTATGTTCATCCTTGCAGCAGCCATTATCTTTTGCATCGGTTTTTTCCATACCGCAGTTGTCGCATATCTTCGGGTTATTGTGCCCCAAACTCCAATTCACCAGTTCGCCCATACAATAATGCATGTGAACAGTAGCACCGGTAGAAGTGCTGATGTAGAGAAAAGATAATATGGCTACAATGAAATTTTTCATTCTTGCTATAAACACAAAAGTATAATTATTTTTTTCAGTAATGGAAAACAAAATGACTTATTGCCAATAACGGGCATATTACAAACACAACCTGTTGTTTTAAACTGTCATAAATAGGCATTTAAGCCAATCCCACAGACTAATTGTATCTTTGTCCGCTCAAATAAAATTTGAAATGAGTCGTAAAGGAAAAGTGTTGGTTGCAATGAGTGGGGGTATTGACAGTACCATAACCGCCCTCATGCTGCATGATGAAGGTTATGAAGTGATTGGCATAACCATGAAAACATGGGATTATGCAGCCAGTGGCGGTGGTAAAAAAGAAACCGGATGCTGCAACCTGGATAGTTTCAATGATGCCCGGCAAGCGGCAGTAGAGCATGGATTCTCTCATTATATTTTAGATATCCGGGATGAATTCGGAGATTTTGTCATTGAAAATTTTGTGGATGAATATATTGCCGGCCGCACACCCAACCCCTGTGTACTCTGCAATACACATATTAAATGGAGGGCCTTATTAAAAAAAGCTGATGCACTGGATTGTGAATTTATGGCAACCGGCCATTATGCAAAAATCCGCCAACACGATAACGGACGTTATGTGATCAGCAAAGCCATTGATGAAACCAAAGATCAGAGCTATGTTCTTTGGGGGCTGCAACAGGACCTGTTAAGAAGAACCTTATTACCTTTGGCACCATACCGTAAAACAGAGATACGCCAGCTGGCCATGGATTATGGGTACCCAGAACTTGCTAAAAAAAGTGAGAGCTACGAAATCTGTTTTGTACCGGATAATGATTACCGTGGTTTTTTAAAAAGACGTGTTGATGGTCTGGAAGAAAAAGTGGCCGGTGGAAATTTCATCGACAAGCATGGGAAGGTTTTGGGTCAACATAAAGGTTATCCATTTTATACCATCGGCCAACGGAAAGGGCTGGATATCACTTTTGGCAAACCGGTATTTGTAACAAAAATTGATGCCAATAACAACACGGTTGTTTTAGGCGATGAAGAAGACCTGAACCAAAATGAAATGACCGTTGGCCGGATCAATATGATCAAATATGATTTGATAACTCCCGGCATGGAAGCAACAACCAAGATCCGATATCGGGACCAGGGAGCTATCTCAAACCTTTATCCGGATAATGGCAACCTGAGAATTCGTTTTTATGACGAAGTAAAAGGAATTGCACCTGGACAAAGTGCTGTTTTTTATGAAGGCGACGACGTTATTGGAGGTGGTATAATACAAAGAGGCGAATTAATATTATAAGTGCTGAAACGAACCTTATTAGGCAATAATTATATACATACAAACGTTTTATATAACCGGAAATGACATTTATTCCGGTTTTTGCTTTTAATTTAGTACTTATTCATTCCTATGAAAAGTATCATGAACTTAAATATACATCTGTGAATTTTTTGAATAAATATTTAAACTACCATTCTTTTTTATCCATCCTTTTTTTTTGCAGCTCATTATTTCTATCATCTTGTGGCAAACAAACTTTAGAAACTTTTCAAACAGAACCATTAAATAATTACTATCCTTTACAGGTTGGCAAGTATTTTACTTACCGGGTTGACTCTACTGTTTTTGTCAATTTTGGACGAATAGAACTTATCCGGAAATACCAGGTTAAACATACCGTTGATGCACAGATTACAGATAACCTGGGAAGACCAAGTTTCAGAATATTGAGAACTATCAGAGATTCGGCCGGCACACAAAATTGGATCGCTTCTGGTACATACATTATTACGCCGCTTGATTTTTCAATTGAAGTTGTTGAAGAAAATTTACGGTATATAAAAATGGTGCTTCCAATAAAAACAAAATACAAATGGAAGGGGAATAAATATACCCCTACCAACCCCTATCATTCGTTGTACAATTTCAGTAATGACGACAATATGAATGACTGGGATTTTGTTTATGACAATATTCAAACTTCTGCCAATATCAATGGTAAAACATTCAGCAATGTTTATACCATCGAACAGATCAATGAAAGCATCAACGTGCCAATTTTATCTGCCAGCTCTTATGCTGCATTAACCCGTTCGGTTGAAAAATATGCCAAGAATATCGGATTAGTTTATCGGGAACTTACCCTGTGGGAATACCAGCCCAACCCCGGTGGGCCAAGCCCATACAAAATTGGGTTTGGAATTAAAATGTGGTTAATCGATAATAATTAATAAGATTATTTTTATAGTCATTTTTAAAAACCAAATGAGTGCCTGATGAAAAGCTTTTATTTTATAATGCTGATTTTATTTCTTGCAGTTTTTGATTCAAGTGCACAGCTAAGCAGACATATTATCCAACTTAAAGACAAAAACGGAACAGCTTTTTCAATCAGCAATCCTTCTTCTTATTTATCTGCAAGAGCCATTGAAAGAAGGACCCGATATAATATTCCCATCGACAGTACCGACCTTCCCATTACAAAACGTTATATCGACAGTATACGATTGGTTGCGAATGTTAGCATTCTAAATTCATCGAAATGGATGAACCAGGTAGCCATTCAAACTACCGATGCAAATGCATTGGCAAAAATTTCTTCCTTCTCTTTTGTAAAATCGGTAGCCGGCATTGCGGCCAGGGAAAAACCATTGGATTCAACGATAAATCCAAAATTTGATTCGGAAAAAATTGGGCCAGAATTACCGAAAAAAAATTCAGTCAATGCCCGTGAACAGATTGACTATGGACAATCCGCTGCTCAAATAAATATACATGAAGGTGCTTTTTTACATGATAATGGATTTAAAGGAGAAGGCATGATCATCGCTATGCTGGATGCAGGTTTCCTTTCGTATAAAACCAATCCTGCTTTTGACAGTGTACGATTGAATGGACAGGTATTGGGAGAAAGAGACATGGTTGCCAATGCAATCAATACAGATATTTCCAGTGGTCATGGTATGAATGCATGGTCAACCATTGCAGCTAACCGTCCCGGTTTGATGGTGGGTACTGCACCTAAAGCAAAGTTCTGGTTATTTCGTACCGAAGATATAGCAACGGAGTATCCCATTGAAGAACAAAACTGGCTGGTAGCAGCAGAGTTTGCAGATAGTGTTGGTGCCGATATGATTTCCTCTTCCCTTGGTTATTTATATTTCGACAATCCGTCATTTGATTATTCATATGCTCAACGTAATGGGAAGTTTTCATTGGTAACCAAGGCAGCAAATCTCTCGGCAAAAAAAGGAATGATTGTCATGAACAGTGCCGGTAATGATGGCGGTCTTTCTTCCGACAGAAAATATGTTTTGTGTCCGGCAGATGGCGATAGTGTTGTAGCTGTAGGCGCCGTAAATGTCTTCGGGCAAATAGCCGGGTTTTCGAGTTGGGGACCGAATAGTGCCGGAAAAATAAAACCCAATATAGTTTCGGTAGGACAGGGTACAATTGTTGCAAACTTTTCCGGAAACCCTGCTGCATCAAATGGCACATCATTTTCAAACCCAAATATCGCCGGATTAATTGCATGTCTTTGGCAGGCATTCCCCGAAATAAGAAATATGGATATTATTAATGCCGTACAAAGAAGTGCCAGCAAGTTCAACAACCCGGATGAACGTTTTGGTTATGGCATTCCTAATTTTAAAACGGCACATGCCATCTTGCTCAAAAAAAGAAATTTGGCTTTGTATCAGAAAATATTGGCAGAACAATTTATTAAAGCATACCCCGTTCCATTTAAAGATGATTTCAGCGTTTTATTTAAAGCAAAAAAAGACGGAACGATTGTACTGAAATTATTTACTGTGGATGGCAAATTAATAGAAACAAAAACTGTAAGTATCGTCATGGACGATTTTTACAAAATTCAATTCAAACCAATTGCCAGCCTGGCTCCTGCCGTTTATCTGGTAAATTATGATGATGGAGTGAATAACGGAACGTTGAAAATTTTCAGGAATTAAAAACAGCAATAAATAGGCTATCTGCTTTTTTATCGTACCCCTTCAATAGCTCCATTCGTTGAAGAGTCAGGTTATGTTTTTGTTGAATAAAATCTACCATTGCTTCATTTTCCTTTTTGAAAACAGAACAGGTTATGTACACAAAATGTCCGCCTTTGATTAGTTGAGCAATGGCATTTGAAACAATATTTTTTTGCATGGAATTATACTGATCAATCTTTCCGGCTTCAAAAAAAACAAGCTGCTCGGGTGTACGACTCCATGTGCCCGATCCTGTACATGGAACATCACAAAGAATTATATGGAATTGGGTATTGGGTATAAGAAATTTGGAACTAAGATCGCAGGTAAATGATTTATATTTTTTTATACCGGCTTTTTCAAATCTTTTTTTAAGATTTATTAGAATCGCTTCCCGTATATCCGACACAGTTAAATTAATTTCCGGATTAAGATCATAAGCCATGATAGATTTTCCTCCACTGGCTGCACAGCAATCCCAAACCAAAGGCTTGTCATTCAGAGGTGGAGCCAAAGCGGAGCCGAAGAATCTGCCAACCTGCTGAGAATTTAAATCCTGTACAACTGCGTCTTTATCCAATTCGATGATGTCATCAAGCTTTGTATTATTTGAAAATGAAATACAGTTTTCTGAAACCACATTGAATTTTAATTTTGCTTTTTTCAAATTTTGCAAAACCGATTTTTCTTTACCCGGTCTTATCCGGATGAATAAATCGGGTTGTATAAAAAACGATTGAATAAATGCTTCCTTATCTATTTCATTACTTAATTCAGGGATGAATGGGAAAACATCAGACAAGGAGTTTTCAAACCCAAGGAATGATAATTTTTCTTTCAAATTTTTGCCAACTTCTATATTCCACTCAGGTTCCAGATGTTGCAAAACATCGTTCGGCTCATTGGAACAGAGAAAAAGTCCGATCAATATTTTTTCATCAATTGTAAATTCTGAAAATGCTTTTCCGGTCCGGCAATAGCAATAACACAAATGACTGATCTGTTTCCGGTCCTTCGATCCGTATTTTTTATGTCCGCTGAAAAGATTTTTCAAAAAAACAGAAAGCGGCTGACTCCCATCATATTGATGGATGACCACTTTTGCAGAATTAAGGTATGAATGAAATCGGCTCATTGTAAATTGAAATTTCAGTTTGGATGGTTTTAAAGTTTAAAGGGATCTGCTAATGGAGATCCCTTTAAATCTTAAAAAATATTTTATATCAATTCAATTAGACTTTATAACTCCAGCAATGCCTTCACCGGATCTTTTCCGAAAAGCATCAGCTCCGGATTTTCCAATAGTTCTTTTACCCGTACTAGGAAACTTACAGATTCACGTCCATCAATAATGCGGTGATCGTAGCTTAAAGCCAGGTACATCATGGGTTTAATTACAACCTGTCCGTTCACTGCAATCGGTCTTTCCTCTATTTTGTGCATACCTAATATGGCACTCTGAGGAAGATTGATGATGGGTGTACTCAATAAAGAACCAAACACACCACCATTGGTGATGGTGAAAGTTCCTCCCTGCATATCTTCCATGGAAAGTTTATTATCTCTGGCTTTCCCGGCAAGTTCAACAACGGACTTTTCTATTTCGGCCATACTCAAACTTTCTACATTGCGCATGACCGGTACAGTCAATCCTCTCGGTGTGGATACAGCAATGGAGATATCACAGTAATCATGATAAATCAAATGGTCTCCATCGATATAAGCATTTACGGCTGGCCATTCCAGTAATGCTATAGAGCAAGCTTTCGAAAAGAAACTCATGAAACCCAGGTTAACAGCATGCAACTCCTTGAACTTATCCTTGTATAATTTCCGAACTTCCATCACCCGGCTCATATCCACTTCATTAAAAGTGGTAAGCATGGCTGTTGTATTCTTGGCTTCTACTAATCTTCTGGCAATGGTTTTACGTAAAGAACTCATTTTCTCTCTTTTCACATTCCGGTTGAACGGTTCTACTCCGGCAACCCTTCCCGGATTTTGCAAAGCATCCAACACGTCATTTTTTAAAATTTTCCCCTGATATCCGGATGCAACTACTTTTTTGGTATCCACATTTTTATCCGCTATCATAGCAGCAGCAACGGGAGTTGCTTTTGTATCGTTAGAAACAGATGAAACCGGAGCTGCAGATATTGTTTCTTTTGCCAGTTTTACCTCGTCCTTTTTTTCAGGTATTCCTTCCGGCTTAATGGCCGTTTCATCAATGGATGCAAGCACATCCCCAATAATTAACGTATCACCTTCTGCAGCCAATGTTTTTAAAGTTCCTGCTTTTTCGGCATTCACCTCAAAAGTTGCTTTTTCACTTTCCAGTTCAGCAATCACTTCATCTCTGTCTACATATTCGCCATCGGCTTTCAGCCATTTCAACAATGTTACTTCACTGATAGATTCTCCGATTGCCGGTACTTTTATGTCAATCATAATTCTTGTTTCTTGTTTTATGGTTTCTGTTCCGAATTCTTTTTTATACTAGTCACTTGCCAATTTCAACTTTTTCTAAAATGATCTATCACACAAATCTAAATCGCAAAAGCTATTTCAATAATTTCTGCCTGTTCCATAGCATGTACTTTCGCATAACCTGTTGCTGTAGATGCACTCGGCTGCCTGCTGATAACACCGAAATTAATGCCTTTCAAATTAACCTGAAGAAAACCGGCTGCTCCCATGTTCAATGGCTCTTCCTGTACCCAGAACCATGTTGCGCCAGCATATTTTTTATTGAATGCCAGCAATTGCTTGGTTGGTAAAGGATGTATTTGTTCTAAACGGATGATAGCTGTATCCGTACTATTTTCTTTTGCTTGTTTTTCTGCAAGATCAAAATAAATCTTACCGCTGCACAGCAGTACTTTTTTCACTTTGCCTGCTTCACTGATTGTTGAATCATCCATCACTTCTTTAAAAGAACCTGTCAGGAAATCTTCCATCCTGGAATAAGTTCCCGGATGACGCAAATTTGCCTTCGGTGAAAAGTTGATCAACGGTTTTCTGAATTCCCAGTTCAATTGACGGCGCATGGCATGAAATAAATTGGATGAGGTTGTTATATTCGTTACAACCATATTCATCTCTGCACAGTTTTGTAAAAATCGCTCCATCCTACCACTGCTATGTTCGGGGCCCTGCCCTTCATAACCATGAGGTAAGAACATGGTCAAACCACTCATCCTGTTCCATTTTTGTTCACCACTTGAAATAAACTGATCAATAATGGTTTGTGCACCATTACAGAAATCGCCGAACTGTGCTTCCCAAATAACTAATGCATCTGGGTTTGCCATGGCATACCCATATTCAAATCCTAATACTGCATATTCACTTAATAAAGAATTGTAGATTCTTAATTTACCTTCTGCTCCTGGAATTTCACTCAGGCGGTCATAGGCTTCTCCGGTATTTTCTTCCCACAATACAGCATGCCGGTGTGAGAACGTACCCCGTTTTACATCTTGTCCACTTAATCTTACATCCTTACCATCTAATATCAGACTGCCATAGGCGAGTAATTCTCCGGTTGCCCAATCTATTTTGGTTTCTGTATCAAATAATTTTTGCTTATCCTGAATCAGTTTTTCGATTTTTTTCAGCGGTTTAAACCCATCTGGCCAGGTCATGATCGCCGTAAATACAGATTGAAATTGTTCTTTACTTATTCCGGTATTGGGGGAGTTTTCAAAATCCACAGCAGTCGCTTTTCGCAGACTTCTCCATTTTTGTTCCGGCTGCTGATAATGATAAGACATTGGTTTTTGTTTTACTTCGTCCAACCTTTCCTGTAAATCATCCCAGAATTTCTTTTCCATTTCCTTAGCAAGCTCCTTTGCATCTGCTTCGCCATTCTCCAGTAAATAATTCGTGTATTTTTCACGTGGATTGGCATGCTTATCAATTAACGCATACAACTGGGGTTGTGTATATTTAGGATCATCTCCTTCATTGTGTCCGTGCTTACGATAACAGACCATGTCGATGAAAATATCTGTATTAAACTTTTGTCTGTATCGGGTTGCTATTTCAACACATTTTACAACGGCTTCCGGGTCATCCCCATTAATATGAAATACCGGAGCCTGAACTGCAGCCGCCAGAGAAGTACAGTAATTGGAAGTTCTTGCATCATCAAAATCTGTTGTAAATCCAATCTGATTATTGATCACAAAATGTATTGTTCCACCGGTATAATATCCGGTTAATCCACTCATTTGTAAAACTTCATAAACGATTCCTTGACCAGCAACAGACGCATCACCATGAATTAAAATGGGAAGTATCTTATCAAAATCGGACCCATAGATAACATCTGCCTTTGCTCTGGAAAACCCAACCACCACTGGATCTACGGCTTCCAGATGAGAAGGATTTGGCATTAATTTTAGATAAATACGTTTATTCTCACTAATCTGTAATTCACTTCCAAAACCCTGATGATATTTTACATCACCGCTACCCATCGTCTGGTCCAGTTTTGCAGTTCCTTCAAATTCACTGAAAATCTGTTCGTAAGTTTTCCCCATGATATTGGCTAACACATTCAGCCTGCCACGGTGAGCCATACCTATTACTACTTCTTCCACATCATGTTCTGCTGCAGTATGGATAATGGCGTCTAAAGCAGCGATTGTTGTTTCTCCACCTTCCAGTGAAAATCGTTTTTGACCAATATATTTAGTGTGAAGAAATTTTTCGAAAACTACTCCCTGATTCAACTTCTCCAGAATCCGTTTCTTTTTGTCTAAAGAAACCGGTTGAGGAATAGTCTGTTCGATTTCTTTTTCCAACCAGTTTATTTTTTCATGACTGATTACAGCATCGTATTCAAAACCTATATGAGTAGCATAACAATCTGTCAATTTTGTCAGAATATTTTTCAATGTTGATTTACCCAAACCTAAAAAACTTCCTGCTTCAAATTCTGTATTCAAATCAACATCTGAAAGGCCAAAATATTTTAGTTCAAGATTAGCACCTCTATCTTTACGGCTACGAATTGGGTTTGTATCAGAAATTAAATGACCCTTTTTGCGATACCCATTTATCAGACTAAAAACCGAAAACTCTTTTGTCAGCTGGTCAGAACTTAACGCTTCGGATCCGGTTAATACTTTTAATACTGCTCCGTTCGTATCATTAAATGTTTGAGCAAAATCAAAACCTTCAAAAAATTTACGAAACTCCGGGTCAATACTTTCGGGGTTATTCAGAAAATCTTTATATAGGTTTTCTACAAAACTTGGATGTGCCTGTGTTATATAAGAAAAATCCTTCATGAATAGGAGTTTGAAATATGCTGTTAAGAGGATTGCAAATATCGTTTTTTATTCTGAAATTAAGGAGTAAAAGGGCAGTTTTCAGTCAATTCCCGGAAAAAGGATGTAGTGTTTAAACTTCAATCAAAAAACGCTTTAATTAATAAATAAATGCTTCTAAAAAAAAGACAGGAAATGAATTTCAAATATTTGGTGAATAAAGAACGCAGCCTTACCTTTGCCGTCCTAAATTAAAAAGAATGGCAAATCATAAAGCAACGAAGAAAGATACCCGTCAAGCTGCTAAACGTCGTGAAAGAAATCG
>JAYWCV010000164.1:0-4277 GCA_043780275.1 Chitinophagaceae bacterium | reverse complement strand
CCCAATAATTGCTGGTATTTGTTTTTATCCTGCACCGGTTCTTCATCCATGGATGCGTTCAAAGAAAAAACCGATTCGGCATTCAGATGAAAATTTCCCTGTACAAAATCTATCACTTCGTTTTTTGTCTGCATCAATGGATATTGATGCTTATTTGTAAACATGCTGGTTGTATCCAAACCACTTCCCATCCAGCTAGCAAGACTTGGTTTTTGAAATGCATACGCATGCTGCAAATAAGCCATCAAACTTGGAGCAATATCAAAATGAGATGACACAGATGAAAACACAGCCTTACGCTTCAATAGTGGCGAGTATATGATGAAGGGTACATGGTAGCGGTCTATTTTTGTAATCATCGGAATTTCGGGTAGACGGTGATCGCCGGTAATTAAAAAGATGCTGTTATTGAAGTCGCTGCGTAGTTTATATTTTTCAAAAAAAGTTTTCAAGGCATCATCGAAAAACAGCACACTGGCATACTGGCTTTTATAGGGTTGGTAGGCCAATTTGGTTTCTGACGAAAATTCAAGCTGCGTCATTCGTTCCTCGAATTTCTGATTGAATTTTTCCTGGTCGTTAATCAAAAACGGGCTATGCGTAGAAACCGTAAACAGCACACTCAGTTTAGGCTGATCAGAACCATCATTCTGCAAATCTAAAAAACGTCGAAACAATTCGTTGTCTCCATAACCCCAACTAAATCCGTTTTTGCTTGGTAATTTGGTATACCCGGCCGGGAAATTGGACTCATCATAAATATTGTTTACCGCATTTTTCTTTGCAAAAATATTCATGTTGTCAAACTTCGAATCGCCTCCATAATAAAACGAGGTTTTGTAACCGTTATACCGGGCCAGGCTTAATAAGGAAAGATGAGCCGGCATGTTTTCACCTAATTCATTAAACCCATTTTTACCAAATGGTAAAGAGCCCAACACCGAAGGCAATATGGCAAAGCTTCTGCCTCCTGTACTCAAAAAATTTTTCCAATACAAGCTTTCATTGGATAGCGAATCAAAGAAAGGTGTGAAGTTCCCCAGCACGGCACCACTGTTTGTAAAAGCTCTGCCCAGCCCTTCAACAAGGATGATGACGATGTTTGGTTTCCGATCACTTTGGTTGAAGTATGGAGATAAAACATCTGCTGTTTCATCTTTATGTAAAAAAGGATATTCCTTTTCGTTGATGTATACAAAATCCTGGATGGATACACTGCCGTTTCCATAATCACCGGAATAATTATCCGCATAGATATCCAGTTCACTGAGCTTGGGGGAAAAATATTGTATGGTTTTTTCTATAAAAAAATCAGACTTATTTAATACCAATGTTTTTGAATATTCTGTTTTCAGTTTTTGCACATCAACTGTATAGGTAAAACCACTGAAGAATACCAAAATGGAAAAAGCAATAAAGCTTAGTGAGAAATATTGATGGACGTTTAATGTTTTTGAAAAACGAAAAAAAACAAAAGCGTACAGGACTAAGGCAATTAGCAGATAAGCCATCATGGAAATATCTACCCCTCCGGCTGCATTCAATGTTTGTTTTATATCAGCTATTGAATAAGCGAATAAGTCGGCACCCAGCGGAACTAGGGTCGTATTGAAATATTGTACCAGACCAAGTTGAATAAGTATTAAGAAGCTGCTGAGTATAAAATAAAAAACAATTGAAATACGGATGGAAATTAAACTAAGCAACCAATAAGGAATTAGTAATAACAAGTATAGCTTAATCCAATAAAGCAAACTGTTTAATATAAGTGAAGTGGATATTGTAAATAAAGGAAGATCTTCTTTATTCGATCCGGCGTTTAAAAAAATTTCGTAAACAGTAGCAAGCAATAAAAAAACTAAAAACAAAACAGCATTGCTAGCATAGGTTTTCATAACATTTGAAAAACCGCTGATGGATGATTGGAAACCTGGTTTTAATTTATTCATAGGTCAACATTTAATTATTTTTTGTACTCGAAAATCCTTGTCTTGTCATTACGCCCCAAGTTTTTTTCTTTCGGAGAAAATCGATATTTCCCTGCACGGCAGACCATACAACAAAGGGGTGAAAAAGAAAAGGTTCCAGCAATCCGGTAAGGATAAGTTTAAATATATCTGATCGGTTTTTATATTGGTTATAGGTAGAAACTTCCATCAATATTGCAAACATGGAGTATAGAAAACCAAAGCTGATAATAAAAGCGAGTAAGAGTAAAAAATAACCCCAGTTCATTAAGCCTAGGATAGCAAATATTAAAAACATAACGAATCCAATAAACTCAATCAGCGGTGCGAGGAATTCAAAAAAGAACCAATACGGATAACTCAACATACCCAGTATTCCATAATGGCGATTGAAAAACATTTTCTTATGTATCTGTAATGTTTCAATGGTACCTCTAGTCCATCGGTTACGTTGTCTGCCCAAAATCTGATAGGTAGATGGAGCTTCTGTCCAGCATAGTGGATCGGGAATATAAGCCACTTTATAGGGCAGTTTATGTTCCTGCATATAACGTCGCATACGTACAATCAGCTCCATATCTTCTCCTACTGTTTTTGGATTATAACCTCCTGCTTTAATTACGATATCCCGATCAAAAGCACCGAATGCACCGGAAATAATTAATAATCCATTCAATCGGCTCCATGCCATTCGACCCAATAAAAATGCACGGATATATTCCAGTGTTTGAACCCGTGGTAAAAACTGTTTGGGTAAATTTACTTTGACAATTTTTCCGTTTTCAACTTCACAGGAATTGGCTATCCGTATCACTCCTCCGGCAGCAATAACATGCACTTCTTTTTCTTCTAAAAACGGTTTGATAAGTTTTAATAATGCATCCTGTTCCAGAATACAATCCACATCGATACAAACAATATATTTATTGGCAGACACATTGATGCCCACATTCAATGCATCGGCCTTTCCTCCATTTTCCTTGTCCACTACAATCAATTTGCTGTAGACAGAGTTTTGGCTTTTATAAATTCCACGGATTGCCTTAGTTGTAATTGCTTCTGTAACCAGGAATGGAATTTTTACCAGATCATAAGACTCAATCAATCTCTCCAGTGTATCATCTTTGCTGCCATCATTAATAACGATCAGTTCCATATTATTATAATGAATGGAAAGTAATGACCGGACATTTTCGATAATATTGGCGCCTTCATTAAAAGCAGGAGCCAGGATGCTAATAGAAGGTGCATACTCGGAGGATGCCAAAATGCTATAATCAGTAAAACTTGATTTCTGCAGGTACTGTCTTATTTCCCCGATAGAAAATACGGCAATAAAAAGATAAAATAACAGCAGCAGTATGGAATAGATCAGAATGCCATAAACGAAAAAATTATATATGATCTCTGTAATATTCATCAGGCTGTTTCCGAATTAATTTGATTTAAAATAATATTCCAGGGGTAACTGTTTTCATCCATTGCTTGTTCCCTTATAATATGTTCCGAATGGGTAATGAATTTAATGGCTCTGGCCGCTTCCAGTTTAAATGAATTATCGGGGTGATTTAAAATAGATCTTAAAAAAGGTATTTCGGCATCGGTACCGATGTCTTTCAGAAATTGTATGATCATAAACTGCACCGGTTTTTCCAGGCTGTGATAATGACTAACATATAATGAAGCGGTATCTTCCAAATGAATTTGGCAGAGTGTTGAAACTGCATGTTCCTGAATATGTATTGAAGCATGCGACAGACAGTTCACCACATTTTCATATTGCTCATAACGCTGATAAATTCCCACCAGTCTTAATGCAAATTCAACTACGGTTTCATTCGAAGATGTTAACCATTGACTCAGGCTTTCAAAATTATCGGGGTTTTGTCGGGATAATTCGTTCAACAATTGCAATTGCTGCCAGACCGTGATCGGGTGACTTATTACTTTTAAAAACCGAAGACCTTTAAAACCGGTTAAATTTATTATGGCTACCTGGGCATCCATACGCACCAACAAATTAGGATGATTGGTATAATAATAAATTTTACTCAACTGTTTATGTTGATTCAGTGAAGCCATCTGTTGAATTGCTTCCGCTTTTAAATACCAGCGTTTATCATTCAGCTGATTAAAAAGGTCTTTTTCCAGGCCTGTTTTTTCAAATAGCCATTGAACGTTTTCTGCCGAGTTGCCACTTAATTTTTTACAGGTTTCTGCCAACTCTTTTGTCATCACCTTTTTATCAAATGCGGTACGCTTGTTATGGATCAGTGTTTTTTCAAATTCGGGTTGAGTATATGTTTCTTC
>JAYWCV010000163.1:0-3369 GCA_043780275.1 Chitinophagaceae bacterium | reverse complement strand
GATGTACCAGGACCTTGAATGGCATGATGTTCCTTTTTGGAATTATTTCTGCCAGATCAGTGATTCTACCACATCTTACGGTTCTTATTCAGGGGCTGTACCTAACGAAAAAATTACCTGGGGTAAACTGGATATTAAAACACCAAAATTCATTATTGAAAGCGATGCAACAATTGTAGCTCCGCTGATGTTTGCTTGGATTTTGGGATGGTAAATGAAGTTTGATTTATAGAAAGAACCCGATCTCAATAATATGGATCGGGTTCTTTCTTTCCAGTTGGAAATGAATCTCGGTTTAGTCAACTGAAGTATTCGAGTTATAGATATGGTATAGACAAACATGAATTCGGGAAGTTTAAAATGAGTTGATATTTTTTTTAACAAAAAAAGCGACCTGCCTTGGCGGATCGCTTTAAAATATGGATTTGTAGAAATTATCTTCTTGAAGGAATCTGTAAGGGGATATCTCTTTTTAAAAGTTCTTCCTTATTAGCCATTTCTAATGCCGTATAAAAAACAAGCTGAACCCTTTTGGCCATCAATGGATAGTTGATCTTATCGGGAGTATCAGTCGGTCTGTGATAATCTTTATGTACGCCATTAAAATAAAAAATAATGGGTACACCTTTTATAGCAAAATTGTAATGATCGCTTCTGTAATAAAAACGATTCGGATCGCTGATGTCATTATATTTTTTGTCCAGTTTTATTTTAGTGTATTTTTTATTTGCTTCATCAGAGATTGGCATCAAATCAGAGCTGATCTTATCATCGCCAATTACATAAATATAATTTGCAGAATCCTTGTCGCTTAAATAGTCGGTACCTATTCTGCCTATCATGTCAATATTCAAATCGACGGTTGTTTTATCTAATGGGAATACAGGATTATTAGCATAATATTCAGAACCCCATAAACCTTTTTCTTCTCCACTAACTGTCAGGAATAATATACTTCTGCGTGGTCCCTTCCCTTCATTTTTTGCCATGCTGAATGCTTCTGCCAGTTCCAGAACTCCAACTGTTCCGGACCCATCATCATCTGCCCCAAAGTTGATCACTTTTCCCTGTTTGCCGATATGATCGTAATGTGATGAGATAACCACGTATTCATCTTTTTTATCTGTACCTTCTAAAAGCCCCATCACATTTGAACTGCGAAGGGTTTTAATTTCTTTTTTAATGAGGGAAGAAAATTTGGTTGCATATTTTTTAGTGGGCAATTCATTTTTCTGAGCTGCCTCCAAATCCGTATTCATAATGGCTTTACCAACTGCTTCGGTTGCATATAATAATGTTGGACTTTGTGTTGAACGGAATGGATTCAGATACATATTACCCATCCGTGAACCATTGCCCGGTAATGTTCCAGAACTGATAGCAAGTATTAGGGATGGGCCCCTTGTAAGCAATGACATCATTTCTGCATTTGAAATACGTGTACTTGTTTTTGGTAATACGAGTATTACTGCTTTCCCAGTTATGATTGTAGTGCTATCTCCTTTTGCCAGAAAGACAAATTCGCCAAATTTAAGTTCCTGTGTATTTAATGAGGATAAGGATCCGGAAACATCTTTACCCCAATTAAACCAGACCTCATTTACGGCAACTTTTGCATCGAGTAAAGTATCTGTATAAACGGGATAATATTGCTGATAACCACCGCTTACAGGTGCAACCAATCCTAATTTACGAAAATGGTCTTCAATATATGCTGCTGCTTTACGTTGCCCTTCCGTTGCAGTTTCACGTCCTTCCATTTCTTCGCTTGCAATAATGAACAAATGTTTTTTTAAATCTTCAGCGGTTATGCTGTTTGCGTATTTTACGGGAGGATCTTTTTTCTGAGCCTGAATTGTAATAGCTGTAAATAAAAAAATCAGAACTAGTAAATGCTTCATATGGTAGAATTATAAATTAATTCCAAACATAGTTGAATAATAATGTTTGGGAAAAAAGTTTTGATGAGTGGTTATCTGAGATGGAATCTTCGATTAATGACAGGCAATTTTTTCAACACGTCTTTCGTGTCGTCCGCCTTCAAATTCGGTATTCATAAAAATGTCAACCATTTTTTCTGCGTCTCCTTCCCGTACAAAGCGGGCCGGTATACAAATGATATTGGCATTATTGTGTTCCCTGGCCAATTGAGCAATTTCTTCTCCCCAACAAATGGCGGCTCTTATACCCTGATGCTTATTTGCAGTCATGGCTACACCATTGGCACTGCCACATAGTAAAATACCAAAAGCTGCCGATTCGGTTTCTACCGCAGTGGCAACGGGGTGTGCAAAATCGGGAAAGTCTACTGAATCGAGTGAATGGGTTCCCATATCATTAAATGCAAGTCCTTTACCTTCTAAAAAAGAGATCAGGTCTTCTTTGTAATCGTATCCGGCGTGGTCACTACCAATAGCAATGGGTAACGAGTGGTCAAATGCTGTATGCATAAAATAAATATTAAGTGAAGAAGATTAGTACAAATTTACAAAACTATTTTTGCAAGTTCTGGCTTATTAACTCCACTCTTCCAGATCGTCTTTTATTTTTTGTTTTTCTACCTTTTTACAAAGGATGATACTTGCTTCGTATAAAATCATTAATGGAAGTGCAACACTTATCTGGCTAATGATATCCGGTCCTGGTGTAATGATCGCTGCAACGATAAAAATAACTACAACAGCATATTTACGTATCGATCGGAGGAAAGTAGCTGATACAATGTCGACTTTTGCCAGAAAAAACATAACCAATGGCAGTTGAAAAGCTAGGCCTGTACCCAATATCAATGGAATGAGTGTATCCATATAGCTGGCAATGGTCCAACGGTTTTCTATGTTTTCATCCAATGTGAAATGAGAGAAAAAGTTGATGGTATAGGGTGCCAATAAAAAATAACCGAATAAGACACCAGTAAAAAATAGTAAGGATACCCAAAAAATAACCCCCCTTGTTTTATCTAATTCTTTTTTATTCAATGCCGGTTTTATAAACCGCCAGAACTCCCAAAAAATATACGGGAAAGAAATGATGAATCCACCAATCAGAATCACATTGAAGAACATGGAGAATTGTCCGGCTACGGCGGTGTTTTGCATTTTTACACCGATGCCCTGCATGCACATGTATTCTTCCATTTTGATCATATGGCCAACTTTACACATGATTTTATATGTAGGAAAATCGGAATAGGTGGGCCCCATGATTATTCTATGAACAATAAATTTATTGTACACACCAACTATTACTGCACCGAGGGCAACAGCGATTGCAGAGCGAAACAAGTGTCCTCTCAGTACTTCAAGATGATCAACAAAAGACATTTCTGCTTTTTCACCCAGTGATCGTCTTTTTAAAAAATTAAATGCC
>JAYWCV010000162.1:0-3368 GCA_043780275.1 Chitinophagaceae bacterium | reverse complement strand
GATGTACCAGGACCTTGAATGGCATGATGTTCCTTTTTGGAATTATTTCTGCCAGATCAGTGATTCTACCACATCTTACGGTTCTTATTCAGGGGCTGTGCCTAACGAAAAAATTACCTGGGGAAAACTAGATATTAAAACACCCAAATTCATTATTGAAAGCGATGCCACGATTGTAGCTCCGCTGATGTTTGCATGGATTCTGGGATGGTAAATGCATGATGATTTAAAAAAAGAACCCGATCTCAAAAATATGGATCGGGTTTTTCTTTCCAGTAGGAAATGAATCACGGTTTAGGAAACTGATGTTTTCGGGTTATAGATATTGTATAGACAAATATGAATTCAGGAAGTTTAAAATTGGTTGAAATTTTTTAAACAAAAAAAGCGACCTGCCTTGGCGGATCGCTTTAAAATATTTTTTTGTAAAAATTATCTTCTTGAAGGAATCTGTAAAGGAATATCTCTTTTTAAAAGTTCTTCCTTATTAGCCATTTCCAAAGCAGTATAAAAAACGAGCTGAGTTCTTTTGGCCATCAATGGATAATTGATTTTATCAGGTGTATCTGTCGGTCTGTGATAATCTTTATGTACGCCATTAAAATAAAATATAATCGGTACGCCTTTTATAGCAAAATTGTAATGATCGCTTCTGTAATAAAAACGATTTGGATCGCTGATGTCGTTATATTTTTTGTCCAGTTTGATTTTAGTATATTTCTTATTTGCTTCATCTGATATTGGCATCAAATCAGAACTGATCTTATCATCACCAATTACATAAATATAATTTGCAGAATCCTTGTCGCTTAAATAATCGGTACCTATTCTGCCGATCATGTCAATATTCAAATCGACGGTTGTTTTGTTTAATGGAAATACCGGGTTATTAGCATAATATTCGGAACCCCATAAACCTTTTTCTTCTCCACTTACTGTCAGAAATAAAATACTTCTGCGTGGTCCCTTCCCTTCGTTTTTTGCCATGCTGAATGCTTCTGCCAGTTCCAAAACTCCAACTGTTCCAGACCCATCATCATCTGCCCCAAAGTTGATCACATTTCCCTGTTTGCCGATATGGTCGTAATGCGAAGAGATCACTACATATTCATCTTTCTTATCTGTTCCTTCCAGAAGTCCCATCACATTTGAACTGCGAAGTGTTTTAATTTCTTTTTTAATGATGGAAGAAAATTTAGTTGAATATTTTTTAGTGGGCAATTCATTTTTCTGAGCTGCCTCCAAATCCATATTCATGATGGCTTTACCAACTGCTGCTGTTGCATATAATAAAGTTGGACTTTGTGTTGTACGAAACGGATTCAGATACATATTGCCCATCCGTGAACCATTGCCCGGTAATGTACCCGAACTGATTGCAAGAACTAATGAAGGACTACGAGTAAGTAAGGACATCATTTCTGCATTTGAGATCGGTGTACTTGTCTTTGGTAAAACCATAATTACGGCTTTGCCAGTGATGTTTGTAATGCTATCTCCTTTTGCCAGAAATATAAATTCGCCAAAATTAAGCTCCTGTGTATTCAACGAGGATAAGGATCCTGAAACATCTTTACCCCAATTAAACCAGGCATCATTTACAGCAACTTTTGCATCGAGTAAAGTATCTGTATAAACCGGATAGTATTGCTGATACCCACCGCTTACAGGAGCCATCAATCCTAGTTTACGAAAATGATCTTCGATATATGCCGCTGCTTTACGTTGGCCTTCCGTTGCAGTTTCACGTCCTTCCATTTCTTCACTTGCAATAATGAACAAATGTTTTTTTAAATCATCAGCGGTTATGCTGCTTGCATATTTTGCAGGAGAATTTTTTTTCTGAGCTTGTATTGTTACAACTGTAAATAAAAAAACCAGTACTAGTAAACGTTTCATAAAGTAGTATTATAAATTAGGGTCAAACATAATGGAATAATAATGTTTGAGCAACACGATTTGATGAGTGGTTATCTGAGGGGAGAATCTTCGATTAATGACAGGCAATTTTTTCAACACGTCTTTCGTGTCGTCCGCCTTCGAATTCGGTATTCATAAAAATATTAACCATTTTTTCTGCGTCTCCTTCCCGTACAAAACGGGCCGGTATACAAATGATGTTTGCATTATTATGTTCTCTTGCCAATTGAGCTATTTCTTCTCCCCAACAAATGGCGGCTCTGATTCCCTGATGCTTATTAGCCGTCATGGCTACACCATTGGCACTGCCACAAAGCAATATGCCAAAAGCAGCAGAGCCGTCTTCTACTGCAGCAGAAACGGGGTGTGCAAAATCGGGGAAGTCAACCGAGTCGAGTGAATGTGTTCCCATATCATTAAATGCAAGGCCTTTACCTTCTAAAAAAGAAATCAGGTCTTCTTTGTAATCATATCCGGCATGGTCGCTGCCAATGGCTATTGGTTTAGAGAGATCAAATGGTAAATGCATAAAACAAAGATTAAGTGAAGGAGGTTCTTACAAATTTACAATAACTATTTTGTAAGTAGCGGCTTATTAACTCCATTCTTCCAATTCGTCTTTGGCTTTTTGTTTTTCAACTTTTCTGCAAAGAATGATACTTGCTTCGTATAAAATCATTAATGGAAGTGCAACACTAATCTGGCTGATGATATCTGGTCCAGGGGTAATGATCGCCGCAATAATAAAGATGACAACTACTGCGTATTTCCGTACTTTTTTAAGGAAGGAAGCTGAAACAATATCAACCTTAGCCAAAAAAAACATAACTAATGGCAATTGAAATGCCAGGCCGGTACCTAATATCAAAGGAATGAGTGTATCCATATAGCTGGCAATAGTCCAACGGTTTTCTATGTTTTCGTCCAAGGTGAAATGAGAGAAAAAGTTTATGGTATAGGGTGCCAATAAAAAATAACCGAATAAGACTCCTGTAAAAAACAGCATCGATACCCAAAAAATTACCCCTCTTGTTTTATCCAATTCTTTTTTATTCAATGCCGGTTTTATAAACCGCCAGAACTCCCAGAAAATATATGGGAAAGCCATGATGAAACCGCCAATCAGTACTACATTGAAGAACATGGAGAACTGACCGGCTACTGCGGTGTTTTGCATTTTTACACCAATGCCCTGCATACACATGTATTCTTCCATCTTAATCATATGGCCAACTTTGCACATGATTTTGTATGTAGGAAAATCGGCATAGGTTGGCCCCATGATTATTTTATGAACAAAAAACTTATTGTACACTCCCACTATTGCAGCACCGATGGCAACTGCGATGGCAGAGCGAAACAAGTGTCCTCTCAGTACTTCAAGATGATCAACAAAAGACATTTCTGCTTTTTCACCCAGTGATCGTCTTTTTAAAAAATTAAATGCC
>JAYWCV010000161.1:0-6181 GCA_043780275.1 Chitinophagaceae bacterium | reverse complement strand
GCTCTTTGGTTTATGTTTTTCTTGGATCTGGATCTACTTTGGTTTTGGATATTGTTCTTTTCAATCATTCAACTTCTGGTACAAAGATAAGCGGCGTATAGTTCATGGGTAAGAGCATTACTTCTCTTTTTTGCATCGGCAGTATTTACTGCAAGCATCGTGTTATTCTTATTTATCGATAGGAGAATAACGTGTATGCGGCAACGTAGTTTTACGAAAAAAGCGGCCAAAAGCCGCTTTTTAAACAGGGCATGTTATTATCAATTGCCAAGAGACTGTATCACATCATACTTTGTTACGATATGGTAAGTACCAGCTTCATCGATAGAAATAACCGCACCATTATCTTTATTGATCAATGTTTTCAATCTTTCAACCGGGATTTCAAAGTCAACTACCGGAAACGCAGGTTCTAAAACCGATTCTATCTTTTCATTTTTAATATCCGGGTTATTAAATATTTTCTGAAACAAACCGCCTTCACTAATTGCACCAATCAATTCTTCTCCATTCCCGTCCGTACCGGCACGGGCGGACATTACCGGTATTTGTTCAATATCATATTTCTTCATCATTTCCACCGCTTCTGAAACAGTCTGTTCTGGCTTCAATGTAATCAACCGATTGATGCCCCTTGAACGGATAATATCCTTGAACGTTTTAACATCCAGGAATCCTCGTTCGATCATCCACTGGTCATTATATATTTTACCAACATAGCGGCTTCCATGGTCATGAAAAATACATACAACGAGGTCATCCTTTTTCAAACTTCCTTTTAATTGCATTAAGCCTTGTATACAACTTCCTGCACTATAGCCGCAAAACAAACCTTCTTCTTTTGCCAATCGTCTGGCCATAACAGCACCATCCTTATCACTGACCTGTTCAAAATAGTCAATAACACTCATGTCGTAATTAAGCGGTACAAAATCTTCACCAAATCCTTCCGAGAAATAAGGATGAACTTCGTTCATGTCTATTTCACCTGTTCGGAAATATTTGGTCAGCAAAGAACCTTCCACATCAATTGCCCAAATTTTAATGTTGGGATTTTTCTCTTTTAAATATTGAGCTGTTCCGGTTATCGTACCGCCAGTTCCAGCTGTTACAACCAAGTGAGTTATTTTTCCATCCGTTTGGTTCCATATTTCCGGACCTGTAGATTCGTAGTGAGCCTGCCTGTTCGCCAAATTGTCATATTGATTCATATGATATGAATTAGGAACTTCAGTAGCAAGACGTTTTGCTACACTGTAGTAACTCTTTGGATCTTCGGGTGCAACGTTGGTTGGACAAATGATTACATCTGCTCCAACTGCTTTCAGGATATCTGCTTTTTCTTTCGATTGTTTATCGGTAGTAACAAAAATGCATTTATATCCTTTTATACATGCAGCCAATGCAAGTCCCATTCCGGTATTGCCACTGGTTCCTTCTATAATTGTTCCGCCAGGTTTTAATTTTCCTTCCTGTTCAGCTACTTCCACCATTTTCAAAGCCATCCGGTCTTTGATAGAATTTCCGGGATTGAAGTAATCCACTTTGGCCGCAACTATACAAGGAAAATCTTTCGTTATCTTATTAAGTCTGATAAGTGGGGTGTTTCCTATCGTTTCTAGAATATTATTTTTAATGTCCATAGCAAGTTTAATTGACCGCAAAGTTAAGATTTAGTTTTTTGCCAAAATATTCAATGTTTTAAATAAAAAAAGCCTTCTAAAAAAAGAAGGCTGATTATGCTTTCAGGAAAATAAATTAGTTAATGCTGTAATTTCTTTTTACCGGATAAATAATTATCGAATAACATGAGTGCTAAAACTACATTGATGATGATAAAAGATTGTTTGAAGAAATTATTGGAAAGAAAACCATATTCTATTTTCGGAAAATCAAAAGGCATTTTCAAATTTTTTGAATTTGAAAAATTCCACTCTACTTGACCGAATCCATAAATTAATAATGCGGTAATAATCGTGATGAAAAAGAAACCGATGAACCAAATAATTTTTTTATTGATATATTCTTTTGATTCGGTACTGAACTGTATTTTATAAATGGCATCCATAACATTGGTATTGAATCGCATGGATGGTTCGTCCAATTCGGATTGATGAAGTGATTGGCTGATAAATAATAATTCATCATATTTATTTTTCCAGGCTACATTTTCTTTCATCAATTCCTGAATAGTTATTCGTTCAGTTTCATTGATATGGCCATCAATAAAGTCCCACAAACGTTCTTCCATATGTTGATTTGTGTTCATGATAAATAAATTTAATAAAGGTCCCTGACTTCTTGTGAAAAATTTGTTTCCATCACTTGTTTTAATTTTTTCCGGGCACGGTATAACCGCAGTTTTACAGTATTTGGATTGAGGTTCATTACTTGTCCGATTTCATCCAAACTTTGTTCTGCTTTATAAAATAAAGATATAACCAATGCATCATCCGGGTTTAAACAGTTAATGGCTTTATTAACCATCGACGACCTGGATTTTTGTTCTATCAGATTTGATGCCTGTTCCGAATTTTGATTAATGACTATTTCGAAAATATTTTCATTGTCAATCGAACAGGTACTTAATTTCCGTTTACGTAAAAAACTAAGGCTCGTTGTATAAGCAATGGTATAAAGCCAGGTACTGAATTTTGATGTTCCTTTAAAATCGGCAAGTGAACGAAATGCTTTGATAAAAACATCTTGTGCTACTTCTTCTGCATCTTCCCTGTTTTTTACAATACGCAAGGTTAATGAAAAAACATAGTTTTGGTATCGGGAAACAAGTGCTACATAAGCTGACTTATCTCCCCGAATAACCTTTTCAATTATCTCTGTATCTGAAGTTTCGATTGATCTCACTTTATTTAAGACTCCTTTAAATGAATAGAGGTTACAAATAATTTCTTGCACGGTAAAGTTAAGCCTGTAAAAGATGTTTTTATTCTGGTATAAAAGGTTGATTTTAAAAAATTACCGGTTTGTTTTAAAGATATTTTATGATTTCTGTAACCTGGCTTTACTTATCATAGTCATAACAGCAAACACACTAATTTTTAATTTAAATAATTTTATTATGCACGAAGCAGAATTTTTAGTAGCTATCTTGATCCCTTTAGGAGCTTTTGCAATGATTTTTGGTATTGTATATATTAAAAGCAGGGAGAACATGGCTTTAATTGATAAAGGTATAAATCCTAAAGAACCAATTGCTCAGCCATCTCCTTTCAGATATCTTAAATGGGCTATGTTATTGGTAGGTGCAGGACTTGGATTATTACTTGCCAATCTGATGCATACATATGTTTTGCCTACAGATGTTTCAGATGATAATCCTGCTGTTTATTTCTCCTTGATTGCAATCGGTGGTGGATTAGGATTATTTAGTGCATATAAATTTGAGAAAAGAGAATACTATGATAAGAAGAAAGATCAGGATTAATATATTGAATAAAGTTAAAGGCGTCTTCATGATTCCTTTAACTTTATTTTTTTATTTCTTCCATGGCTTTTTCGATCATTTTATCTTTCGAGTTCATCACTTGCTGGAAGCCTAAGGATCTCCATTTGATCCTTGCAAAATTGGCCAATATCCTTAATTCCAGCTCTTTTCTGCTGTTATCGCTTATTGATTTAAGCGATATAGAATCTTTAATAGCGGCTACAACCAGGCTATCCCAAACCCGATTCATTTCTTTAAAATTATTCAGGAGGTCAGCCGTAGATTTAAATTGATCAAATATTTTTTTATTGTTGTGGTAATAGTCGTATGTGAAATTGCTAAAAACTCCACTCAGTAAAAGTTTAGCAGTAGTATTGCTAAAAGAGGAAGAATCATAAGCTACAAATATATCCGGCATGATGCCCCCATTTCCATAAACAGTCCTTCCTGCTTTTGTTTTAAATTCTTTTCCCTCGGATACATGATTCGAGTCTGAAACATACATGTCTCCATGCTGGTATCTATCCTTCATATCATCCATGTAAACTTTTTTCCCATTATCATATGATCGTTGAATACTTCTTCCAACCGGAGTAAAATACCTGGCTACTGTAAGCCGGATTGCAGAACCATTACTCAACGAAAATTGTTCCTGTACAAGTCCTTTTCCAAAAGTTCGTCTTCCTATAATAGTTCCTCTGTCCCAATCCTGGATAGCTCCGGCTACAACTTCACTGGCACTTGCCGAAAGTTCATCAACCAGGATGATTAGTTTTCCTTTTTCAAGAAGTCCATCACGGATTGCCCTGTATTCTCTTTTTGCAGTATTTAATCCTTTGGTATAAACCAATAATTTGTCATCACTTAAAAATTCATCCAGCATATTCACAGCTTCATTCATTAAACCACCTCCGTTTCCTCTTAAATCGAAAACCAAGTTTTCTAATCCTTCTTTCTGGAGTTTTTCCATGTTTTGCATAAACTCGCGGTAGCTGTGCAACGAAAATTTGGTTAGATGAATATAGCCGGTTTTTTTATCCAACATATAGGCTGCATCAATTGCCGGAATATCAATCACATTTCTTTGTATGGGTATTTTCAACAAAGTAGAATTCCGCAAAATCCCTAATGTCAGTTTGCTGCCAATTTCCCCGCGTATTATTTTTTTTATTTTCTCCGAGCTGAAATCCTTACCGGTTACATTTTTTTCATCAACGCTGATAATCCTGTCGGTAACCTGTATACCTGCTTTATCACTCGGGCCGTCAGGAACTACATTCAGTACATGAACCGTATCCTTGAAAATATTGAATTCAATACCAACACCTCCAAAATTTCCGGCTATATCGTCATTCATTTCCTGAATTGATGAAGTTGGGATATAAACAGAATGTGGATCCAGCGCAGACATAATATGCTGAATGGCTTCTTCCTGAATGGAGTCGATTTTTACCGAATCAACATATTTTAAGTTTATAAGGTCAAGTATTTCCTGAAGACTGCTTCTTTTGTCTTTACTGAAAAAATTATTTGACTGCTTTATATTACCTTTCAAATTATAACCGAGGTACATACCGGCAATCAGTATGAGGGATAATAATAATGGTAACCAGATTTGAAGTTTTTTCTTATTCGTCATCTTCTTTACTTTGTATATTGTTTGCAAAGTAAAGGTTTTGATAGTTACAGATTTCGTTTTATGCCGGTATAAAACTCTTTTTTAAGCATTCTTAAAAATAAACATGACTAAATTGATTATCGACAGTGGATCTACAAAAGCCGAATGTTGTTTATTACATGCTGGAAAGAAAAAGACCATAAAGATTAAAGGAATAAGCCCATATTTTCTGAATTCGGATGAAATGACCAATATTTTCAAAACTGAACTTCTTCCAAAAATTAAAAATACCCTGCCACAGGAAATTTATTATTATGGTACAGGTTGTGCAGGTGCTGAAAATAAAAAAGCAGTTAAGAAAGCATTGCAATCGGTATTTATTAAAGCGAAAATTCAGGTTGAAAATGATTTAATAGGTGCTGCCAGGGCTGCTTGCGGCAATAAAAAAGGTATAGCTTGTATTCTGGGCACCGGTTCAAATTCATGTTATTTTGATGGAAAAAAAATTATGAAAAACAGTCCTGGATTAGGATATGTATTGGGTGATGAAGGAAGTGGAGCTTACCTGGGAAAAAAAGTGATTCAGTATTATTTATACGATACGTTTGATGAGGATCTGAAATATATATTTGATAAAAAATACCAGACAAACGCCACTGAAATTCTGGAAAATGTATATAAGAAGCCTTTACCAAACCGTTATTTGGCTGGATTCGCATTGTTTCTGGCTGAAAACCGTGGACATTTCATGGTTGAAAATATAATAGAAGATGGGTTGAATGATTTCTTTTTTACACATGTATGTAAATACACGGAATCCTGGTCGCTGCCTATTAATTTTATAGGCGGGATTGCTTTTGGATTTAAAGATGTGGTTAAGGAATTATGTAGTGTTTATGAATTTAAATTAGGCAGGATACTAAAAACACCCATGCAGGGATTGGTAGAATATCATCAATAAAAGAAGAGCAAATATGTCGTTTGAGAAAATTACGGAACAACCAAGTCAATATCGCCATGTAGAAAAAATGTTAGTAGCCGAACTGTTAAGTAAGATGAATAAAGAAGATAAGACAGTACCGGATGCTGTTGAGTTGGCTATTCCTCAAATTGAAAAA
>JAYWCV010000160.1:0-2085 GCA_043780275.1 Chitinophagaceae bacterium | reverse complement strand
GGGTATTAAAAGTAAAAAGAACGATGAACTGCACATCAGTTGGCGTGTTCCGTATACTGCAGGTATATTAAAAGCGGTGTCAAGAAAAAATGGTAAAATGGTTTTATCAAAAGAAATAAAGACAGCAGGGGCGGCGGCAAAAATTATATTAAAAGCGGATAGAAGAACTTTTGATGCTGATGGAAAAGACCTGTGTTTCGTAACCGCTACGGTGGTTGACAAAGACGGGATAATGGTTCCAACAGCCAATAATCTAATTCAGTTTAAGGTAAATGGAACCGGCTTTATAGCAAGTGTGGATAGCGGAGATCCTGTAAGTCATGAGGCTTTTAAAGCAGATAAACACACCGCATTAAATGGATTAGCGCTTGCCATTATTCAATCAAACGGAAAGAAGGGAAAGCTTGTGATAACGGCTACTTCAGCTGATTTAAAAAGTTCTGAAATTACAATCAGTACAAAGTAAATAATTGTCGGAATTAAATTTTTTCAAGACAAAAACTATAATAAATTTTATGAAGAAAATATTTTTAGTAGTATTGTTGTTTGCATCAAGTTATGCCCATGCTCAAAAGTTTGATGGTTTGGCTTTAACACCTCCAATGGGATGGAATAGCTGGAATACTTTTCAATCAAATATTAATGAGAAGCTGGTAATTGAAATGGCTGATGAAATGGTATCATCCGGCATGCGGGACGCCGGATATATTTACCTTGTTTTAGACGATGCATGGATGGCAAAAGAAAGAGATATTATAACCGGTAATCTGGTTCCTGATCCGGTAAAATTTCCAAGAGGGATGAAATTTATAGCCGATTATGTACACAGTAAAGGATTAAAGTTTGGTTTGTACAATTGTGCCGGAACCTTAACCTGTGCGGGTTATCCCGGCACAAGGGGGTACGAATATCAGGATGCCCGTTTTTATGCGGGTGTTGAAATTGATTATTTAAAATTTGATTGGTGCAGCTCGGAAGGGCTGAACGCAAAAGAAGCTTATACCACAATGAGTAAGGCTATTAAAAGAGCTGGTCGCCCAATACTATTTAGTTTATGCGAATGGGGGTCAAGCAAGCCATGGACATGGGCTGCATCTGTAGGGCAAATGTGGCGTACAACCGGCGATATCACTAACCAGTTTGATGGCATTAAAACGCATGGTAGCTGGTCATCTTCCGGAGTAATGAAAATACTGGATACACAAGATACGCTACGGAAATATGCAGGTCCCGGTCATTGGAACGATCCCGATATGCTTGAAGTGGGAAACGGATTAACAGAAAGTGAAAACCGGGCGCATTTTTCTATGTGGAGTATGATTGCCGCTCCGCTTATTGCGGGTAATGATCTTCGAAAAATGTCTTCCTCCACAAAAGCAATTCTTACCAATAAAGATGTGATCGCGATCAATCAGGATTCTTTAGGTATTCAGGCATTGAAAGTATCTGTAAAAGATAGTTTGGAAACATGGATAAAACCTTTGAAAAATGGGAGCTGGGTAGTCTGCTTTTTAAACAGAAAAAGTATACCACAACTAATTAATTACGATTGGAATGCCCAAATAATTGAAGATACATTGGCGAAAAGAAATTTAGATACAAAAAATACTGTGTACAAAATAAAGAATTTATGGATTAATAAAAGTGCAGGAGATACAAAAAAGCCGGTCAAAGAAATGCTTCCATCACATGATGTGGTACTTCTGTTATTGAGTAAATAAATACGCTAAAAATAAATTACTTTAACAGCAGGATTGCAGCTATTTAAACAAAATAAAAATTCATTTGAGTCCTTGAAATGAATCTGATAAAAGTATATGAAAAATATTTCCCTGCTTGCCATCACCCTTTGTTTTAGTATTAATATAATTGCTCAGCAAACAATTGTTCAATATTTATCGGGTACCGATAAAGACCATACGGTTCAGTGGGATTTTATGTGTACCAGCGGGCGCAACAACAATAAATGGGCAACTATTCCGGTACCTTCCTGCTGGGAAATGCAGGGCTTTGGAACCTATAATTATTACCAGGATAAAGATAATCCGGAAGAACAGGGATTCTATAGGCATTCCTTTAAAATGG
>JAYWCV010000159.1:0-6327 GCA_043780275.1 Chitinophagaceae bacterium | reverse complement strand
GTAACGGCATCGGCTATTCGCACTTTGGCTTCTTTATGATCGCGGCTGCTGCTGACAAAAACCAGTTTGCTGGCATCGGCATTCCATTCATTATCATCAAAAGAGCCGGAGCAGGAAATATCATCACAAAGTGTTCCTCTTCTTGGATCGGGGTCCATTTTGAACCGGATAATTTTCGGATTTTCAATTTCAATAATTACCCGATGAATACGGATGATATCTTTATCGTCGGGTAATGGATATTTCCATGCTTGTAATTTGGGTGCGCCTACATTTGTTGAAACAAGATACATATCGCTTACATGGCGTTGGTCCTGCTGAAACGTAGCAATCTTTTTAGAATCGGGTGACCAGAGTATGATAGGACGGTCGCTTTTTTTCCAGCCTGCATTATCGGTGGCATAGCCAAAATCTTTTATACCATCTGTTGTTAGTTGTGTTTCTTTTTTACTGTCCACATCCCGTACCCATAAATTCCAGTCTTTAATGAAAGCAGCTTTTTTTCCATCCGGAGAAGTTACATCGTTGGAGAAATTTCTTCTACCGGCCGGTGCATTCTCTCCAGCAGGTGTAGATAAAAGTGTTTTTTGATCAGCGGCAGTTTTACGTCTACCATCAGCCGGATTTATCAACACAAATTCTTTTGCGCCATTCACATTTACCGAATACCAAAATTTTCCATCAGCCAACCAGTTGGGGCTTACATTGCTTCTGTCAATTAGTTTATTGGTATTGAAACCTAAAAACTTTGTCGCCTGCTCATAATTGGCTGCAGTTAAATTTTTATTGGCTGTTTGAGCATTTGCAGAAAAAACCACTAAGCAGCTCAGTGCAAAACCGATGATTCTCTTTTTCATATTATACTTCTATTGTTTTATAATGCTCTTGAAGGGCCGCTAAATTTAGGGAAACTATTTTACAAAATGCCACCTAAACTGAGCTAATTTATGAATGCTTATTCTCAAAACCTTCAAAGGTTATCCAGTGAAATTAATTCTCTTAAACTGCTTATTGGGCAAATATTCAGAAGTAAGTTACAAAGTATTTTCCTGCAAAAATTTACACAAATAAATACAGGTCTGATTTAATAACAATAAAAAAAACCGCTCTGGCAGCGGTTTTCTAATTGTTACCCTTTTTTAATTTTTGTTATTCTGATACCTGTCGTGTTCTTCATGCCATCTGTCATGTTCATTTTGTCCTTTCTTATCTTTTTTGTTTTTATCATCCTTTTTCTTTTCATCCCGGTCGTCATCTTTGTCATGCTTTTTGTTATTCCCTTTCTTATAAAGACCATATTTATGGCCACGGCCCGGGTTATTATACGGTCCATAACCTTTGCCGTTTTGTTGATTGTTGTAATCTCCATTCCGGTCATTGGTTCTGTCGTAGTTTCTGTTATCTTGCTGATTCCGGTTATTATTGTTATTTCCAACCTGGCTTATCCTCAATCTTCTGTTTTGATCCACTTCGATAATAACATCATTGTTTCTTAACTCGAAGCTCGATGTATTTGCCAGCACCCGTCTTTTACCAAGTCCTAAAAATCCCGGCTCAACTTCATACAGTTTTATTTCATGCTGACCATAATTCAAGGTTGGCACAGTTTCATTATATTCATAATAACGGCCATCGATACTCACTTCGTAATTTTTACTGAACCGTAGTATAACTTGTTGCCCGTAAGCAGAGATTGTTGCAGAGAATAAAACAACTGCAATAAAGATGTAAAATTTTTTCATGTTTTCTTATTTAATGATTACTCCGTTTGTTTTCAGCCGGTAAAAAACAAATGGTAATTCAGTTCATTTTCCGGTTGTTCCTTCATCAGGTATCTACTCTATTCCAAAGCTGATGCCAGATTCTTTTAAAACTGTGTTGAATATGTTAAGATAAAAGTTGAAGACTTTAACAAACAAAAAGAAAACCAGGAGGAATTGTATTTAAAGTCAGGACTGTGGCTGGTTTAAATTTTTGAATTTTAATAAACAGGAATCCGTTACTCAACTCTTTAATTAATAAAATTTACATGCTGGGACTAATTATTCAACTCGCTGTTTCCTGGTTGCTGATCTGGTTTTTTGAAAAAGGAAACCTATTCGTTTTAGGATTTCAGCCAACTCAAAAACGACTGTTGAATTTTTTACTCTTTTTTCTGATAACGGCTGCTTTTTGTGCATCCGTGCTTTTGATGCAAATGTATTTTGCAAAACAGGTTTGGCAATTGAACCCGGATCTTTCTGTTAAACTGATTTTTCAGGGCTTTGGTGGAATATTAAATCGGCATTATTTGAAGAACTTATTTTCCGAGGCGTTCTTTTGTATATTCTCATCAGGAAATTGGGTCTCTTAAAAGCAATTTTAATTTCATCTATTGCCTTTGGTATTTATCATTGGTTTTCGTTTGCCGTATTCGGACAGATTATTCCTATGACGATAATCTTTTTCATGACGGCAACAATGGGTTTGCTTTTGGCTTATGCATTTGCAAAATCCCTTTCACTGTATATTCCCGTTGCTATTCATTTGGGATGGAATTTTACACAAATTTTTGTTTTCTCGCAGGGCCCGATAGGGAATGGAATATTGGTACAAGTAAATGCTGAACCCTTCCGGACCGATTCATATTTTATTTTTTTTGCGGCGAGTTTTTTACCCATATTCCTGACCTTTTTAATAAACTTCTTTTTATTGAAAAAAAGGATTGGTTTTAAAAAGCTGGAGAGCTAATAATTTTAAGCCAAAAAGTTCTAAAACTCAGATAAATAACAGTACTTTCATCATCACATTTTAAAAAATTGAATTATGAAACACAAAATCCTGCTCTCTGCTGTATTTGCGACAGCTATTTTTTGGGGATGTAAAAAAGATATTAGTACCCTGAATGAAATACAGGAATCGGCCTTTTCCAACTCCGCAAGATCGGATGTTGCGGACAATGCGGCCAATAATCATGTTCCTAACGAATTACTTGTAAAATTTAATAAAGGCGTTTCAGAGAATGCAAGAACTGCAGCATTATCAAGAATTGGCGGTTCTGTTTCAGAAAAAATTCTCACCAAAACAATGCAAAGATTTGGCGATGAAGGAATTTACCTGGTCCGTACTCCACTGGCAGCGCTGGAGGCTATTGCAAAAATAAAAGGGATAGAAATTGAATATGCTGAGCCCAATTTTATTTATCAGCATACTGTAGCATCAAACGATCCTTTTTACTTAAACGGTTCGCTTTGGGGTATGTATGGAAGTGCAACTTCTCCTTCAAACCAATTTGGTAGCCAGGCCGGAACAGCTTGGGCAAACGGTAAAACCGGATCGACAACAGTTTTTATTGGCATCATAGATGAAGGGGCTATGTACAATCACGATGATCTTATTGGAAATTTTGGAAACCCGAATGAAACAGCCGGAGATGGAATAGATAATGATGGAAATGGATTTGTAGATGATGTATACGGATGGGATTTTGACGGAAATAATAACAGCACTTTTGATGGCACGGGTGATGATCATGGTACGCATGTAGCCGGAACGATTGGTGCAATAGGTGGAAATGGAAAAGGAGTAGCCGGCGTAGTTTGGAATGTAAAAATGATTTCTGCAAAATTTTTAGGCAGAAATGGTGGTACTACTGCCAATGCTATTAAATCGGTTGACTATTTTACCGACCTCAAGGTTAATAGAAGTATAAATATTGTGGCTACCAATAACTCATGGGGTGGTGGTGGATTTTCACAGGGCTTACAAGATGCCATTACAAGAGCGGGAAATGCGAATATTTTATTTATTGCTGCAGCCGGTAATGATGCTGCCAATACAGAAACCAATACCAGTTATCCATCGGGTTATAATAATGCTAATATCATTGCAGTTGCATCGATTACTTCTACCGGTGCAATTTCAACCTTTTCAAATTATGCAGCTAGCAAAGTTGATATTGGTGCACCGGGTTCGGGAATTAATTCTACTTTACCTGCAAGCAGTAAGGGTAAAATAATTTCCTCTTATGGTTCTTATAGTGGTACCTCTATGGCAACACCGCATGTTTGTGGTGCTGCAGCATTATTTGCTTCTTCTAACCCAACTGCCAATGCAGCTCAAATTAAAGCAGCAATTATGAATAGTGCTACAGCTACTTCTTCTTTAACAGGAAAATGTGTTACAAACGGAAGACTCAACATAAGCGGATTTTAAAATAAATGACTGAATAAATAAAAGAGGCGGTCAAAATTTTGACCGCCTCTTTTTTATTGGAAAATTTTATTTCAATTTTTTATACCTGCTTCAGCCAGCCGGTTACACTCATCCTGCTTCGGTTGGCCATGGTTACTTCATGTTCCATTTCATCGCTTTTAAAAAACACGGACGTTTGGGAGTGGGGCAAAATTTTTTGAACGCCTTCATCCTGGTAAATCAATAATTGACCACCATCTTCTTCCAACCAATTTTCGTTCAGGTAATTGATCATGGAATATTTTCGGTTGCTGTCATTATTAAATTGATCCCTGTGCCGTTTGTAAAAACTACCTTCTTCATAAACAGTATAATGAAACTCATAACTATTGATGCCGGTATAACAGGTACTGTTCAGGTGGCTGATAAAATTATCGATAAGTTGTAAAAATTCTTTTTCGTACCGGTTGTCATGGCTTTTATCCATCCAATAAATTTTATCGCCCCGGTATTTCTGGTTGCTGTCTTTTTTTTGGTTGTTGCCAATTCCGGCGGCATGCATCATCTCGTCTTCCTGTAACTGAAAAATATTTTGTTGTAAACCCGTTGATAAGCTTTCACTAAAAAAATTTGTATCTATTCCAATCTTATTGCCGAGGAAACTATCAATGAGCTTTTCAAAAGGTTGTTGCATGAGATGTGTTGTCCGGGGAAGATAGTTTTTAATTATCGGCTACAGGTTTCAAAATATTTTTGGGCTAATTAATATTTTGAGGTGCTGTAGATAAAAAATTTAAGATCAGCCTCATTTCTAAATAACCCCAACGGGGGTGATATGATTATAGAAGAATTATTCAAACAGAAGAATAAAACCCCGAAGGGGGTGACATATTTAACTCGCCTTTTTTAATCGTACCATTCAAACAAATACTTTTCATCAAATTCAATTTCAAATTTTTTCAGAAATTCCAGATATTCCTGTTTAAAGTTTTTCTTTTTGTGATGATGTTCCTGGTTAAGTATATAATCATACACTTTACCAATATGAGAATGTGAATAGGAAAATGCACCAAAACTTTCCTGCCAGGCAAACTTTCCTTTCACAAAATGATGGTCATTAATAAAATTTGTAGCATTGTTTTTAATATCCCTTACCAGGTCTGATATTGCCATAGCAGGTTTTAAACCCACAAAGGCATGTATATGGTCTGGCATACCGTTTACTATAATGGGTTTTTGGCCTTTGCCTTTAATTGTTCCGGCAATATATTTATGTAACTCAGTTTTCCAACTATTTTCAATCAGGTTCTGTCTACCTTTTACAGCAAAAACAATCTGTATATATATTTGAGAAAACGTTCCAGCCATAATAAGTAGATTTTGTATTCAGATATGTCACCCGCCACAGGCGGGTTTTGAAACACAAATTATAACTTTACTATAATAATTACAATCCTTCGGATTTGATCTCAGCACTTCAAAATATTAATTAAACTATTTTTGAGAAAATGAAACCGCCAATTAAGCGTTAATGATTTTTGACATATTTAGATAAGACTTGTCCGGACTGTAGATGAATAAACAGGTGCCGTTTTTAATTTTATCGATAATTGGCTTGTACAAGTTTTGGGGTAATGCCGGGCATCCCCAACTGCGGCCAATATAACCCTGCGTTTTTATTAATGTTTCATTTACATAAGCAGCCCCGTGTATTACAATTGCCCTGCGGTTTGTATTGTCGTTAATTCCTTTTTCCAATCCTTCCAACCTTAATGAATAACCATGACCCCCTGAATATGTATTCGTTGTTTCGTAAAAACCCAAACTGCTTTTATAACTTTCGGGCTCGTTAGAAAATTGGCTGGCCATAGCCGTGCCGGAATTTACCCCGTGTGCTACATAGGTATTGAAAACCACTTTCGCCTGATCGAGATCAATGACAAATAATCTTTTTTTTGTTGAAGGCATACTGAAATCAACGATTGAAATGATGTTGTCATTTTTCAGTTGGCCTGTTTGCAGAAGATGATGAAAACCCTTTATGGCATAGGCAAATGTTTGTTTGGATAACCCCATAAGATTCAGTTGCATACTGTCGTACAATTCATCAGCAGAATTCAGGAAATGTTCACTTCCCATTACCAGCTTTGATGC
>JAYWCV010000158.1:0-35599 GCA_043780275.1 Chitinophagaceae bacterium | reverse complement strand
GGTGTAGTAAATACCTGCTCCTGCAAAAATTTCATGGCTTCTTTCTGTGTAGTTCTTGGATTGAATTCATACACTGCACCAGGTTGTTCCACCGTTTTTGGAGTATTCATAATACCACCAATATTTTTACTTACATGGCCTACATAGCGGTTAAACTGGCTGGTTACCTGTCCATACATTTCACGCAGGTTACTGTAATCCTTATCGCTTTCTTTGGTCCATTCAATAAGATTTGGAATAATGCGTTGCAGGTTTTTTATTCCATAAGCACTTGCCTTCATGGCATTATCTCCCAGGTCCTCACTCTGATTTCGGGAGTCATCCTGATCGGATTCGGTTCCAAAAATGAGTCTTTTATTTTTTAATTTATCTATGACAAGCTTATTCAAAATCGAGGTTTCTTCTTCTGCAGATTTAACCTGTGGCATCCATCTGTAACCCCACTCTATTGCCCACATATCGTAATCTCCTATTCGTGGGAAAAGTCCTTTTTGAGAAATATTATCTTCCGGTTGTGCTACATAGTTAAAACGGGCATAATCCATGATAGAAGGCGTATGGCCATTGGCTTCTACAAATGCTTTATCCCGTAGTTTTTCAACCGGTACTGTAGATGAAGAACCAAAATTATGACGCAAACCCAATGTATGACCCACTTCATGCGATGAAACAAAACGTATCAACTGCCCCATTAACTCATCATCAAACTGCATTTTTCTTGCCTTTGCATCCACCGCAGCAGTCTGTACAAAATACCAGTTACGCAATAAACTCATCACATTGTGATACCAGTTAATATGGCTTTCCAGAATTTCTCCGCTACGCGGATCATTTACATGCGGACCACTTGCATTGGCCACATCGGATGGTTTGTAAACGATGGCCGAATAACGGGCATCTTCCAAACTCCAGCTTGGATCTTCTTTTGCAGAAGGAGCTTCTTTTGCAAAAATGGCGTTTTTAAATCCTGCTTTTTCAAATGAAATCTGCCAATCATTCACCCCTTGAATCAGGTATGAAACCCATTTTTTGGGAGTAGACGGATCAATATAAAATATGATCGGCTTTTGTGGTTCTACTAATTCACCTCTTAGATATTTCTGAACATCTTCTGGCTTTGGTTCAAGTTTCCAACGTGTTGACATGGATACTCTTTTTACACCCTGAGGATTAGCATCAAAATCGGTATAGCCGGTTGCAAAAAAGCCGACCCTTGCATCAAAATAACGTGGACGCATAGGCTCTTTAGGCAGAACCACCATGGAACTGTTTAATTCATACGTGGTAGGCGTTCCGGCTCCGCCTGCTCCGGGAATTGCTGGTGCAGATCCCCCACCGAATCCGGTAGCAGCAGCTGTTCTCAGATAAGTCTTCACGGTTTTTATTTCTATATTGTTCGGAAATGAACGCACACTTTCTATGTATGATTTATCCGATTGGTATGCAGAAAGATTAAAAGAACGTTTAGCCTGGCTGCTGAAAAACAGGATATCATTATCCGATGCTATATAATCGGTTAATTCAATGACTGTTCCGGTTGAATCGGTTGCCAATACTTTTATGTCAAAACTGGAAGAAATTGGATGCAGATTAGAATTTAATACCGAACGGTACATGTCGTTTGTTGAATCCTTCGACATTTCTTCGTAAGAAATGTTTTTCAGAAAAACTTTATTATTAGGCCCTTTTTCAAATCGGATAACATTCTTTCCAATCTGATCTCCGGCATATCCACCGCCTACTGACCGGCTTCCGGCAGCAGATTTTGAAATACGATTCACAACCAGGATATCTCTGCCCATCATTCCGGCTGGTATTTCAAAAAAGAATTTATCTTCTACTTTATGAACGGTGAACATTCCTTTTGAAGTCTTAGCTTTCGAAGTGATTACTTCACTGTAAGCTTTCGGACCAGAAGAAACAGCAGGCCTTGCAGGTCCTTGGCCCGGCATTCGGGTTGTATCTGCCAATGCTGTTATAGGTCGGTTTTGTGCAGAAGTCATTTCCGGCAAACTGAAAATCATTCCGGTCATCATCGCGGCACAAAAAACATTTTTCTTTAGCATTTAATTAGTTTTAAATTGAAGTATTTGAAAATTGATTTTATTCAATATTTTCAGTTTCAAATATAAATTAGAAACAAATCCAATATTTATTTTTATACAAGCGGCAAGTCAAACTCTATTTTTAAAACATTCAAAAAATATTATATCTAAAAAAATTAATCCTGTATAAAAAATGCTTTTCACTATCTTCAAAATTCATTCTCTTTTAAAAAATTATTTTTACAAATGCATAAGTCAATCTCCTTATTACTGATTTCTTTTAGTTTAGTTTTTTATTGTTCTGCACAAACCATACAACAGCAAATTGACAAAAGAGGAAAAGAAATTTTACCTAAAGTCATTGAATGGAGAAGGTTCTTGCATCAGAATCCTGAATTGGGTAACCGTGAATTTAAAACTGCTGAGCTGGTTGCTAATCATTTAAAATCTTTGGGCATGGAAGTAAGAACCGGCGTTGCCAAAACTGGTGTGATTGGTATTTTAAAAGGCGGAAAACCGGGCCCTGTCATAGCTTTAAGGGCAGACATGGATGCGCTTCCGGTATTGGAAAGAGCTGATTTAACATATAAATCTACTGTAACAGCCGACTATCTCGGACAGACAGTTCCGGTGATGCATGCCTGCGGACATGATTCGCATGTAGCTATTTTAATGGGTACTGCCGAAACCCTGAGCAAAATGAAAAAGGATATAGCCGGTACCGTTGTATTTATTTTTCAACCCGCCGAAGAAGGTCCTCCGGGAGATGAAGAAGGTGGAGCGGCATTGATGGTTAAAGAAGGCGTGATGAGTGATCCGAAAGTGGAAGCTGTTTTTGGCTTACATATTAATTCCCAAACCGAAATAGGAACGATTAAATACAAATCCGGTGCATCCATGGCATCAAGCGATTGGTTCACCATTAAAGTAAAAGGTAAACAATCGCATGGCTCTCAACCATGGAGCGGTATTGATCCGATTGCTGTTGGTGCTCAAATCATCGAAGGCTTGCAGATGATTGTAAGCCGCCAGAGTGAATTGACCAAGGCCCCGGTAGTGATAACAGTTGGTAAATTTCATAGTGGCATGCGAAACAATATTATTCCGGAAGAAGCTATTTTGGAAGGCACTATCCGCACACTGGACAGCAAGATGCAAAAAGATGTACATGAACGCATAAAACTGACGGCAGAAAAAATTGCCGAAGCTTCTGGTGCAACTGCAGAAGTAAATATTAATACAAGGACCTTGGTTACATATAACAATCCGGAATTGCTGAACATGATGCTTCCATCTTTGGAAAAGGCTGCAGGCAAGGAACATGTAATGGCAGATACCTGGACAACAGGAGCAGAAGACTTTTCGTATTTCGGAGAAAAAGCACCCGGTTTATTTTTCTTTTTAGGAGGAATGCCGAAGGGACAAGATCCTAAAAAAGCAGCCCCTCATCATACACCCGATTTTGTGATTGACGACAGCATGCTGGATGTTGGTGTAAAAGCCTTTTTGAATATTGTATTTGATTATGCAAATCTTAAACAACTGGAAACAAAAACAGATTCGAAGAAAGCATTTTAATATTAATTAAAAGTATATCACAATAAGTTTCATGCGTAAAAAAAACATTATGAAAAAAAATTTAAAAAAGAGTTTGCCCCTAATTATCCTGGTGGGATTATTCGCTTCCTGTAATGAAATAAGTAACAAGGTTGACAAAAAACTTGATGAATTGAGCAACAAAGCAGAACATCTTGATTCACTGGTTAATAAAGAAATTAATAAAGTGAAGGGACTAGATTCGTTTATTAATAAGTCTGCTTCAAAAATAGACTCTCTTACAAACAAAAAAATGGAATCTTTGGAAAAAAATATTATTGAATAAAAATTAGTAAACCTTAGCCTTGTTTTGTGTCCCGCAAACCATTCCCGTAATTTCGGCTACTTAAGACAGGAACCGGGGCTGAGAAGCGGTTGTTTTCATACATCAACAAGACCATAAAAAAAGCAGGCTATGTCAACCATAGCCTGCTTCCATCCATATATCCTTCGAACTTAGAACTTTTGAAACTTGGTTGAACAGGTTTTATTTCCGTAAATAAATTTAATGGTATAAATGCCTGCCGTAAGGCTATCAACATCAATAGATACGGTATTCGAACCCGTATATCCTGCCTGGTGTTTTTCCTTAACCAGTACATTCATCATATTATATACATATGCATGAATCGTTTCCGGTTCGGTGAGGCTTACATTTACATTAACCACATTCGAAACAGGATTGGGATATGCCTGTAACACACAGGCACTGTATAGCCCCTTGATCTGGATCGTACGGCAAAACTCCTTCACACAATTTCCAAAAGTGGAAATCTTTAAACATACTTTATACGTTCCGGTATCCTGGAATAAATAGGTTGGATTATTTTGGTTTAATATAATTGATGAAGTGACCGATGTAGTTGGAATTCTTGTTATGGTCCACACCTGGTTCAGTATAGGACTGTTAGATTTGGCATCAAATTTTATCCTGTTGGGTACCGTTGGATCAGAACTATAGCTGTATTCTACTTTTATGCTGTCGCAATTGTTCTGTTGTGCTACCAGTATTGTTTTGCAGGTAGTAGAAGCACAGTTGAGGCCATTCCAAACGGTCAGGCATACAGTGTAGCTACCCGGTTTTGCATACCGGTGTTCTGCTACAGGTCCGGCACTTCCGGTTCCATCACCAAATGTCCATGTGTACTGCTGGGCAGTGTTGATATGATTTGCTTTAAAACTGTACTTCTGCAGATCATTAGGGATTCTTTCAAAACTGTATAACGAAATATTGTTACAATCAGGCAGTGGATTTCGAATGATCACCGAATCACATTTGTAACGGATACAGTTTGGACCGGTCTGGACTTTCAGACAAACATAATATTTGCCGGGTCTTTCGTATTGATGTTCGGCATTCCATGTGCTGGCAGAAGAGCCATCACCGAAACTCCATGATACAACCGCATTCACTGTTGGCGTAACTGTTAGATTGTTGAATAGTACTTTACGTGGTTCTGTGGCATTGCTGATCCATTTAAAATTTGGTTCAATGGTACATGGATTGATAATAACCAACTCCGTACATTTTTCACGTACACAGTTTGAAATACTGTTGGTATTATTTTTCTTTACTACTAAACAAATCCGGTAAGAACCGGCTGATCTATACACATGTATCGGGTTGGCTATATCCGGATTGCTCTGAACACCAACCAAAGAAGTCCCGTCTCCAAATGTCCATTTTAGAGAATCGTTTGAATTCATGGCCGTACTGGTATTGCTGAATTTATATTTCAAATGATTATCAGTCGATGATGTTACTGCATAATTCACCAGCAATTCACAAGGTTGAATGATGGCAATGGTTTTGCAGAATTCTTTTACACATGCCGTAGTGCTTGTGTTTGGATAATTCTTCTTCACACGCAGACAAACGGTATACGTGCCAGGCTTTGTATAGTTATGAACGGGATTTAAATCATTGGAAAAAGTTCCGTCACCGAATGTCCATTTGATGGAATCAGAGGCTACTAGCGGCTGACTTTGATTATGAAAGGCAACTTTTAATGGATTGTCTAATGTGCTACTGAAGTTGAAATAGCTAACCAGGTTACAGGGTTGTGTTATGGTAATGGTTTTACAAAATTCCCTGATGCAAGGGCTGGTGCCGGCAGGTACATTCCGTTTTACCCGGATACAAACAGTATACGTACCCGGTTTCTCATATACGTGAGTTGGATTGTTTATAGTTGAAGTTTTGCCGTCACCAAAATTCCAACTGACAGAATCCGAACTTGATATCGGTTGACTTAAGTTCTGAAAAGAAAAGCTTAATGGATTGGTAGTTGAAGCCTGTGCAGAAAAATTGGCTTGCAGGTTACAAGGTTGTATAACAACAATGGTTTTACAAAATTCCCTGACGCAAGGGCTGGTGCCGGCTGCTGCATTCCGTTTTACCCGGATACAAACAGTATACGTACCCGGTTTCTCATATACGTGAGTTGGATTGTTTATAGTTGAAGTTTTGCTGTCACCAAAATTCCAAATGACAGAATCCGAACTTGATATCGGCTGACTTAAGTTCTGAAAAGAAAAGCTTAATGGATTGGTAGTTGAAGCCTGTGCAGAAAAATTGGCTTGCAGGTTACAATTGGGATTTGTAATGATTATTTGTTTAGTAAAAGACTGACTGCAAACTGAAACGCCATTTAAATTAATTCTGCTAACCCTATGTACCACGGTATAAGTGCCGGGCAGGTTATAGTTATATGTTGGCGAAACCATATTGCTTTCTGCGCTGCCGTCTCCAAAGATCCAGTGATGTTTTATCTGGATTGAATCCGTATTACTGCCGGGATTGAATTTTACTGCGTTATAATTGAGAAATTGAATGCCAAACTCAGCATTGCAGGTTTGTGTTGTCTGTGCTGATGCCTTAAAACTAAAAGCAAGCATCGCAAGCCAAATTAAAGAGTAGATTTTTTTCATAAAAGGGTAGATTTTTTGGGATTTGAAATTTTTATTTGTTTCATATACCGACATATGACCAACCTTTTGTTTTGAGGTTTAAAAAAAATTAATAATTATTTATGATTCCCTAATCAAGAGTTGGAGTTGATAGAAAACCCCGGTTGTTCCATTGTTGGGTTGTTCCATTGTTGGTGTTTTCACCAACAACCTACTTTTTCAACATGACTCGTCCTAAAAACTAAACTCAATTATTCTTAATTCTGCTAAAGGTTTACAAATGAAAAATGTTGGTGAAAACACCAAATAACCATTTAATTTTTAAAGAATATTTTTACCATATAAATTTACCCAATTGACAGCACCCGTTTTTTTATTGACAGCACCTTTTACCCAACTCAATACACCCTACCCGGCTACGGCCTACCTGAAAGGTTTTTTAAATACAAAAAAAATCAGCAGTTATCAGGCCGACCTGGGCATTGAAGTAACACTCGAACTTTTCTGTAAAACAGGTTTGCAGCAATTGTTTGCCGATATAGAAACACAGGAAAAAACGCATTCTGCCAATGCCGAACGGATTATCGCATTGCAGGAAGACTATATCAATACCATTGATGATGTGATACTTTTTTTACAAGGCAAGCGACCAACCCTGGCAAACCTGATCAGCAAAAGGGATTTCTTACCGGAGGCGGAACGGTTTGCTCAACTCGATGATTTGAAATGGGCTTTTGGCAGCATGGGAATTCAGGACATGGCAAAGCATCTTGCTACGATGTACATGGAAGACCTTGGCGACCTGGTGAAAGAAACAGTGGATGAACATTTTGGCTTCAGTCGTTATGCCGAAAAACTTGGCCGGTCGGCCAATAGTTTTGATGAATTATATTCTTCCCTCCAACAGGATTATACCTACCTCGACAAAATCTTAATTGACCTGTTGCAAAAAAAGATGGAGGCGATACAACCCTTACTGGTTGCTATCTCTGTGCCATTCCCCGGCAATCTGTATACCTCATTACGATGCGGGCAATGGATTAAAAAAAATTATCCAATGGTGAAAGTAGTGATGGGCGGAGGCTTTGCAAATACAGAATTGCGATCATTAAGCGATGCCCGTGTATTTGAATTTTTTGATTTCATTACACTCGATGATGGTGAGGCACCACTGGAAATTCTTATTGAACACCTCAATGGAAAACGAACTATGCAGGAGTTGAAACGAACCTTTACTTTGCTGAATGGCTCGGTTACTTATATCAACAACAGCTCCTGCACCGATTATAAACAGGGACAGGTGGGCACTCCCGATTACAGCGATTTTTTTCTGGATAAATATATTTCAGCCATTGAAGTCATCAACCCCATGCACAGTCTTTGGAGTGATGGCCGGTGGAATAAACTCACCATGGCACATGGATGTTATTGGGGCAAGTGTACTTTTTGCGATATCTCTTTGGACTATATAAAAAATTACGAACCTTTAACTGCATCACTGCTATGTGACAGGATGGAAGCCATGATTGCTCAAACGGGTCAAAACGGATTTCATTTTGTAGATGAAGCAGCTCCACCGGCTTTGATGCGATCTATGGCCATGGAGATCATACGACGTAAGTTGGTTGTAAGTTGGTGGGCCAATGTTCGCTTCGAAAAAAGTTTTAACCGTGACCTGTGCCTGCTTTTAAAAGCTTCGGGTTGTATTGCCATCAGTGGTGGCTTGGAAGTAGCATCTGACCGTTTGTTGCAACTGATACAGAAAGGTATTACTGTGGCACAAGTAGCCAGGGTGAACAAGAATTTTACCGAAGCCGGCATCATGGTACATGCATACCTGATGTATGGCTTCCCTACACAAACCGAACAGGAAACCATCGACTCCTTGGAAATGGTGCGGCAGCTTTTTGAAGCCGGCATCCTGCAATCGGCATTCTGGCACCTGTTTACCATGACTGCCCATAGTCCGGTAGGCATGCAACCGAAAAAATATAAAGTAAAAAAACTATCCGAATCCATCGGCAATTTTGCCAATAATGATATTGCACATATTGATCCAACCGGAGCCGATCATGAAAAATTTGGTTTCGGATTGAAAAAATCGCTCCTGAATTATATGCATGGTGTATGTTTTGATTTTCCATTAAGCAAATGGTTTGATTTTAAAATACCAAAGACCCGAATTGATCCCGATTATATTTTAAAAGCCGTCGAGGAACCGGAATTAGTAAGTACGGCTAACAGTAAAATAGTCTGGCTTGGTAAAAAGCCAAAAACCGAATCTGTTAGTAAATCGAAAAAAGGAAATCGTTGGGAAGTAATGACCTTAACTTTTCAGACTAAAAAATCCGTCCATTCTATTACAGTAGATCATGCAAAAGGAACATGGCTGGTAAACATGTTGCCCAAGCTAAGCGTTAACAATCTAGTGACTCTTACACTACAACAAGTAAAAGCCGATTACGAGGCCGCCGGCTTGACAGACTTTGCATTATTCTGGGATAACAAGCCGGTGAACACACTATATAAAGCTGGGTTATTGCATCTGTAAATTCACGAAGTATAAATCAAACAATATCCTATATTCATTGTTTGAAATATTATTTGACGGTTATCATAAACTTTAAATAAAATGCATACTGGTTTATACAATTTAAATTTTTTAATATTTCTACTGCTGTTCATTTTGATACCATTAGTTTTTTTGAATATACAAATCAAAAAAAAAATCTGATAAAAAGATTGCCAATAAATCTGCATCGTTTTATAATATGATTGGTTTTGCAGGAATAGTTTGTGTACTTATTCTGATTGCAGACAATCTGTTAAATAGAGTTTCAAATGAAAGCGGCAATATATACTAATTACGGACCGCCGGAAGTTGTTCGGGTTATAGATTTGCCAAAACCCGTACCGGAGGACCATGAAGTTTTAATTAAAGTGCATGCAACAACCGTGAACAGAACGGACTGCGGATTCAGAAGTGCAAATTATTTCATTGTCCGTTTTTTCAGTGGCCTGCTCAGACCTAAAAATCAAATACTCGGAAACGAGTTTGCCGGAGAAATTGAAGCACTTGGCAGAAATGTAAACTCCTTTAAAATCGGCGACCGGGTATTTGGTTATAATGACAAAACTTTTGGAGCACATGCTGAGTATATGACGATGGCAGAGCAAGACTCCATTACTACAATACCTGCTGATTTAACTTACGAAGAAGCAGCTCCCTTAACAGAAGGCGGACACTATGCATTGTGCGATATCAGGGCAGCTAAAATCAAGCAAGGGCATTCCGTTTTAATAAATGGAGCTACAGGTGCCATTGGTTCAGCAGCTGTACAACTTATAAAACACCTGGGTGCTGATGTTACTGCTATTTGCAATACGGCTAATGTAGAATTGCTAAAATCTTTGGGGGCAGACGAAGTCATTGATTATAGCAAAGAGGATTTTACAAAACTCAGCAAAAAATTTGACCTTGTATTCGATGCGGTAGGCAAAAGTTCGTTTGGGAAATGCAAACCGCTGCTCAAACAAAAAGGGATCTATATTTCGACAGAACTGGGCTATCTGTCGCAAAATCTTTTTTTGGCATTACTAACGCCCCTGTTCGGTGGCAAAAGACTTCTATTCCCAATTCCTTCCATTACAAAAGATGATGTTATTTTCTTAAAAGAACTGGCAGAAACCGGCAAGTATAAACCGGTCATTGACAGACGGTATAGTTTAGCTCAAATTGTTGAGGCTTACAAGTATGTAGAAACCGGACAAAAAATTGGAAATGTGGTTATCACACTTACATAAAAAAACCTTAAAGCCTTTACTGCTTTTAAAAAAAAAGCTGCTGATGATCTTGATTTGATGCAAATCCCTATATTCATTGTTTGAAATAAATTATGAACTCCTCAATTATTTTCGTTGCAGATTACTGAATTTCTGAATCAATATTTAACCGAGTTTACACCCTTCCGTCAATTTGATATTTCTCATTTGGGAGCGGTGCTGCTGATGCTTGCACTTTGTACATTACTACCCTATTTTGCAAAAAAAATATTGACCATCTGGCAACAGCATTTGCTGGGAACAGCAATGGGTGTATTTGTATTAGCCAATTTTATTTTTTGGTACCTAGTCATTATTTCAAGCGGCACGTTTAATCTGCAAAAAGATCTGCCACTTCAGGCATGTCATTTTGCAAATATATTTTTGTTCATGGTGATGTGGAGAAAAAATGAAAACTGGTTTCGAATATTTTATTTTTGGGTATTGGCAGGCACTATGCAGGCTATTATTACTCCCGATATTCAGGCTGATTATCCGCATTACTGGTTTTGGCGTTACTGGATCGTTCATGCCGGTCCCGTCGTGTGTATTGTATATGCAGCCTATGTTTACGGATTCAGGCCCCGGGCTTCTTCCATCCTAAAATCCTTTCTTGCAATTAATTTGGTGTTGCTTATTATTGGCATACTGAATTATTTTCTGAATACAAACTATGCTTTTCTAATTTCGAAACCGGCCGTTAAATCCTTATTCGACTATTTAGGCCCATGGCCCTGGTATGTACTGGTTGCAGATCTGGCTGCCTTCATTTTATTTACAGTAGTATATATTCCCTATTGGTTAATGGATTTAAGAAACAAAAAAAGTAAGGTTAATTTTGACAAATCCGTATCGTTTTAAACGAAAATAACCAGATTTTTAGTAATTATATTCCCATGTCAATTGACGAAAAACTAGACAATCCGGTTTGGCATTCATTAAATGAAACACATAAAGAATTTGCTATTGTTTATGACCATATCAAATTCTATCATCCCGACTATTGCCCTTTTGGAGGATTTATGAACCCCGAAAACATTGCGGACCCCATTGATGAGTATGCCCAACTATGCGGCAACTTTTTTATTATCGGACAAAAACCGACAATCTCCAATAAAGTGATATTGAAAAATGAATTGATCTGTTTGCAAATGATTATCCAGGACAAAATAGATATAAGCATCCGGGATGAAATCGTAGAACTAAAAGAGGAACATATGAATGATTTACTGACCTTGGTAAAACTGGTTTACCCGGAATACTTTAAAAAGAAAACTACATCACTGGGTAATTATTACGGTATTTACAAGAACAAACAATTGCTGGCAATTACCGGCGAACGGATGCAGATGAATGATTGCATCGAAGTGAGTGCGGTTATTACACACCCCGATCATACAGGCAATGGCTATGCAAAACAATTGGTGGCTCAAACTGTAAATAAAATTATTTCGCAAAACAAAACGGCCTTTCTGCATGTGGCAGAATCGAATACCGGTGCAATAGAATTATACAAGAAATCAGGATTTCATACCAGAAAGCAGATCAGTGTATGGAATTTAAAAAAATGAACTGATTCATTTTTTTGTTTTGCCCGTGAATTAATTCCCAGCTTCCCCAACATTAATTTCTATATTTATTAGCGGTTATGGTTAATAGAATACCATTTCAAATATGCAATCATTATTTTTTTCAACAAACAATTTGTCAGACAGTATGAAAATAAAATTAATCTTCCTAAGTCTTCTTTTTACTCAACAGATTACTGCCCAATCCTGGCAAAAAATACATCGCAAAGCCATTGTAGTAGATACACATAACGACATACTGATGCAGGTTGCAGAAGTTGGAGTAGTATTTGACCAGGACCTCACCGGTAAAGCCCACTCTGATTTGGCCCGATGGAAAAAAGGTGGATTGGATGTTCAGATTTTTTCAGTGTATTGTGATGGTGATCAGGAAAACGCTTATGCCTATGCCAACAGGGAAATGGATAGCCTGGATGCCGTTGTGGCACGCAACCCGGATAAGATTGTGAAAGTAGCCAATTATGCTGCATTGAAAAAAGCCGTGAAGCAACATAAGATCGCTGCCCTATTTGGTGTAGAAGGCGGCCACATGATTGAAGATGATCTCAGCAAATTAGAAGCACTTTATAATCGGGGTGCCAGGTATTTAACCCTGACGCATAATATTGCTCCTTCCTGGGCTACCAGTGCCATGGATGAAGCGACCCCTAACCCCTCCAAAGGAGTGGGATTAAACTCCGACAGCAAAAAGGGACTTACAAGTTTTGGCAGGCAAGTCGTTCAGAAAATGAACGAGCTGGGCATGATGATAGACGTTAGTCACCTAGGTGATCAATCTTTTTGGGAAGTTATAAACCTGACCACAAAACCCATCATTGCTTCACATAGTTCGGTATACAGACTGGTACCGCACCGTCGCAATTTGAAAGATGACCAGATAAAAGCCATTGCAAAAAATGGCGGTGTTATCCAGGTAAATTATAACCCGGGATTTATTGACAGCAGTTTTGCTAAAAAAGAAGCCGCCTTTCAAAAAAAATATTCCTTGGAAATTGATTCGCTTCAAAAAGCCGGCATGAGAGATCACTATGCTAAAACATATCTGTATAAAAAATATGCGGAAGAAGCAAACCATATACGACCTGCATTCTCCTTACTCATAGACCATATAGAATACATCATCAAACTGGTGGGTGTAGATTATGTTGGCATTGGTTCCGATTTTGATGGCATTAATCTGACTCCGCAACAATTGGACGATGTTACAAGCTATCCCTTAATTACAAAAGCACTGGTTGAAAAAGGGTACAATAAAAAAGATATTAAAAAAATACTTGGCGAAAATCTGTTACGGGTTTTAAAAGCAAACGAATCAAAATAATAAATAAACTTTTTATTGCTCAAACATACCAACTAAACATGTTCATTGAAAAAACGAATGAAGGATTAAAACGGGTGGTGGGTGTGTCTGGGTTTGCTCTTACCATTGTAAATTTCACGATTGGTGCAGGCATTTTTGTATTGCCTACCATTGTAGGAATAGCAATGGGGGCTTTCGGAATTTTCAGTTACCTATTTTGCGCCATTATGCTGGCAACCATAATGCTTTGTTATGCCGAAACGGGTGCCCGTATTACAACCAGTGGAGGCAGTTATGCATATGTAAAAGCGGCTTTTGGAGACTTTCCCGGATTTATTATTAACTGGGTTTTCTTTTTTGGCTGGAGTGTTTTAAGCGATGCTGCATTGTTGAACATCATTGCCGATTCTCTGGCAGTAATTTTTCCTGACTTCCTAAATCCATGGCTGCGTGGCCTGTTCTTTTTTGTATTATTGGGTTTTATAGTATTACTGAATATACGTGGTGCCAAACAGGGAGTTAATTTTATAAAAATGGTTACTATCATAAAATTATTGCCGCTGGCAGCCATTATTATTTTTGGTTTCAGTCATATAAAAATGGCAAATCTACATTGGGAACATATTCCATCAATCAATACATTTGGAAACACGGCCCTTGTTTTATTTTTTGCTTTTGCGGGATTTGAATCAGCACTCAGTTTGAGCGGTGAAATTAAAAACCCGAAACGAACCGTACCATTAGGCATTTTACTGGCGGGTTCATTGGTACTCGTCATATACATTCTTCTTCAAACAGTAACACAGGGCGTTTTAGGATCGCAACTGGTTGCTGTTAAAGATGCACCCCTGGCTGCGATTGCAGAAAAAATTATTGGCCCGGTGGGAGGCACTATGTTGTTACTGACCGCTGCTTTTTCCTGTTTTACTGCAGTAAGTGGCGACATACTTTCAGCTCCCCGTGTATTATTTGCAGGAGCTAATGATGGTCTTTTTCCAAAATTCCTGAGTAAGGTTCATCCTAAATTTGCCACACCATATTGGGCAATCATCAGCTTTGCTTCATTCATTTTTATTTTATCCATTTCCGGTGGATTTAAACAGTTGGCTATTCTCGCAAGTGCTGCCATACTACTTATTTATTTATCTGTTATTTTAGCAACTCTTAAATTAAGGATGAAAAAGCAGGATGCTGCAGAAAAAACTTTTAAAGTACCTGGCGGATTAATCATTCCATTTATTGGTATTGCATCCATTGTATGGTTACTCACCAGTTTGACCAAATGGGAAATTCTGTCTACGATCATTTTTATAGCGGCGATAAGTGTGATCTATTTTGTGATGAAGAAATATAAAAAGAAAAAATAAAAATGACTCAAAATAAAAGAGATCATCCGAAAGAAAAATCCAGGTTACATCCACGGAATAAACACCGGCAACGATACGATTTTAATTTATTAATAGATACCTGCCCTGCATTAGCAGCATTTGTAAAACTGAACGAATACCAGGATGAATCGATCGACTTCTTTAACCCGGATGCCGTAAAATTATTGAACAAAGCTTTGTTGATGCAATATTATGGAATCGACTATTGGGATATTCCTGCAAATTATTTATGCCCTCCTATTCCGGGCAGAGCAGACTATATACATTATGCTGCCGATTTATTGAGTAGTTCCGTTTCCGACAAACCGAACATAAAAAATTCAGCGGAATCACCAATCAAATGCCTCGATATTGGTGTTGGTGCAAATTGTGTTTATCCAATCATCGGCATCAAAGAATATGATTGGTCCTTTATCGGTGTCGATATTGATCCAATTGCTTTAGAATCTGCAAAGAAAATTATAGACAATAATTTTTCGCTAAAAGGAAAGATAGAATTGAGATTACAATCCAACCCCCAACATATTTTTAAAGGGATTATTCAAAAAGATGAACGCATTGACTTGACTATTTGCAATCCTCCTTTTCATGCCTCACTGTCGGATGCCCGATCCGGCACAATTCGTAAACTAAAAAGTTTAGATCCTCAAAAAATTAAAAATCCGGTTTTGAATTTTGGCGGCCAGCATAATGAATTGTGTTACGAAGGTGGTGAAGAAAAATTTATACAGAATATGATTGTTCAAAGTAAAGAATTCGCTGATTCCTGTCATTGGTTTACAAGCTTGGTTTCAAAACAATCCAATCTGAAAAATGCATTCATAGAATTAAAAAAACAAGATGCATTGGAAATAAAAACAATTACCATGGGGCAGGGAAATAAAACAAGCCGGATTCTAGCCTGGAGTTTCCGAAAACCGCTACAGTAAATAATTCTAACACAAAATATGTAAATTTTACATATAGGTTAAAGACTATTTTTCGTATCAAATAAGGATTTAACTTTAGTAGATCAAATTTTTAAATACAACTGAAATTTGCATTTTCTGTATGATTTTTAGAGAAGCAAACATTGAAGACATTAAACAAATTCAAGTGGTAAGAAATTCTGTTACCGAAAACATATTATCCAATCCGGATCTGGTATCAGACAAGGACTGTGAAGAATTTATTATACAGCGAGGCAGGGGTTGGGTATGTGAAATAGAAAACAGGATTATAGGTTTTGCTATTGTCGATTTGAAAGAGCATAATATCTGGGCTTTATTTTTACTCCCTGAATTTGAAAAACAAGGTATCGGTAAAAAACTGCATGACATGATGCTTGATTGGTACTTTACAAAAACACATGACAAAGTTTGGCTGGGAACATCTCCCGGTACAAGAGCCGAAATAGTTTATCGAAAAATGGGTTGGACTAAAACCGGCATTCGCGGAAAGGGAGAAATTAAATTTGAAATGACATATGCTGATTGGATTCTAAATAAACAAAACCCCATATTGTTCAAAAGCTGAAATCAGGAATCGTTTAACAAATTGAATATGATAAAAATCAAACGGACTGGTTCAACGAATACAGCATTTCAAAATCTGGTTGCCTTACTGGATGCTGATCTGAAAATCAGGGATGGAGAGGATCATTTATTTTATGCACAATTCAACCATATAGAAATGATCAAACATGTACTGGTTGCTTACAATGATCATCAACCCATTGCATGTGGGGCTTTTAAAAAATATGACGAAAAAACGGTGGAAATAAAAAGAATGTTTGTTCATAGTAATCATCGGGGCCTTGGGATAGGCCAACAGGTATTACTCGGATTGGAGGAATGGGCTGTTGAATTAGGCTATACTTCATGTATTTTAGAAACGGGTATAAAACAACCGGAAGCAATCAGACTTTATGAAAAAATTGGCTACAGCATAATTTCAAATTACGGACAATACGAAAACATAGTTAATAGTATTTGCATGCGCAAAACACTGATTAGCGATCTTTAATTTTTTCAAAAATATTTTTTAACTCTTTTATAAAATACGATTAATATCATCCCCTAAAAAATAGAAACATGCAAGCAGATACTAAAAAACTACTTCAATCCTCAGACGAACAATTAGACAAACTTCAGCAAATTGTAAAGGAAACAATAAAAGAAGAAAAACTAATTGTCAATAATCTGTTACACGAGCCGAAAGAAATTTTAAGCAAAGGGCAAACAATTTCTGATAAAGTAGCCAGTTTTGGGGGAAGCTGGAATTTCATTATCATTTTTTCTTTCATACTTTTTATTTGGATTGTGTTCAATACATTTTCTCCATTAAAAATTAATTTTGACCCCTATCCTTTCATCCTCATGAATTTGGTTTTATCTGCCATAGCAGCTTTACAAGCCCCCATTATTATGATGAGCCAAAATCGGAAAGAAGAAAAAGACCGGAAAAGAAATGAAAACGATTACCTGATAAATCTGAAGGCAGAGTTGGAGATAAGAAGCTTACATCAGAAAATAGATTTGCTTTTAGAAGAACAAATAAAAGTATTGTTTGAAAGTCAGGCAAAACAATTGGAAATATTAAAGAATATTGAGAACAAAATGCAGAAATGAAAATATTAATTGCGGGCATTGGAGGCGTGGGAGGATATTTTGGCGGGCTTTTGGCCAAACATTATCATCATACTGTTGAGGCAGAAATTTGTTTTTTTGCCCGGGGTGAACATTTAAAAAAAATTCAACAGTTTGGGTTGAAAGTCATCCATGGCAATCAGGCCTTTATTGCCATCCCCTCTTTAGCTACCGACAATGCCGCTGAAATAGGTATAGCTGATATCCTGATCATCTGTACCAAAAGTTTTGACCTGGAAAAAACAATAGACCAGTTGAAACCCTGTATCAATGAAGATAGTATTATTTTACCCTTACTGAATGGAGTGGATAGCCGGAAAAGAATACAGGAACTATTGCCCAACAATTTGGTATTAGACGGATGTGTATATATCGTATCCCGATTGAAACAAGCCGGCATCATTGAAAACAGTGGCAATACGCAGAAATTATATTTTGGGCTCGACCATTTTAAAAATGAACGATTGGAGCATTTAGAAAACTTATTTAAACAGGCAAATATAGATGCGACACTTTCACAAAATATTTCATCCATTATCTGGGAGAAATATATTTTCATTTCAGCAACAGCTACAGCTACATCTTATTACAATAACTTCCTTGGTGAATTACTGAAAGATGCTGAGAAAATTAAAACAATCCAGTATTTGATAGAAGAAGTAAAACAACTGGCTCAGGCAAAAGGCATTTCAGTAACTGAAGATATCGTTGAAAAAAACTTGCATCGATTAAAGTCATTACCATTTGATTCTACCTCTTCTATGCATTCTGATTTTCTAAATAAAAAAAATGAGAACGAACTGGAATCATTAACCGGTTTTGTTATCAGGGAAAGTCAAAAATTACAATTATCAACCCCAACGTATGAAATGGCCTATGCAAAACTTTTAAAACAAAAATTATGATTACCGTAGAAACAAATGTCATTGCAGACTTAGAAACAGTTTGGGATTTTTGGACATCAGCAGATCATATAAAAAACTGGTATCATGCTTCCCCCGATTGGCATGTATTGAATGCCGAAAACGAATTATCAGTAGCTGGTCAATTTAAAATAGTCATGGCTGCCAAAGATGGTTCTTTCCAATTCGATTTTGAAGGAGAGTACACTAAAATTGTGCAGTATGAATTTATTGAGTACCATCTTATCGATGGACGAAAAGTGAGCATTCAATTTTCACCCGAAGAAGATAGTATTCATATCACAGAAATATTTGAACCGGAAAATACAAATTCACTGGTAGTACAAAAAGCTGGTTGGCAGGCTATTCTTGATAATTTTAAATCCTATACTGAGCAAAAATAAAAACTCATTCAACAACTAGATTTTGCCTTACAAGCCAAACACAATTCTGGAGACGCAACGACTCTATTTAAGAGAACTTACACCCGATGATGCGGAGCAGGCTTACTTATTAAATCTTGATCCGGATGTAATAAAATATACCGGTGATAAAGCTTTTGACTCCGTTGAATCAACAAACTTATTTCTACATAATTATGACCATTACCATAAATATGGTTTTGGCAGATGGGCCGTCATCCAAAAAACAGATGATGTTATTTTAGGTTGGTGCGGATTGAAATATACTCCCGGTCTGGTTGAATATGATATTGGTTTTCGATTCTTTAAAAAATACTGGAATATGGGCTTTGCTACTGAATCGGCAAAAGCCTGTATGGAACTTGGTTTTACTAAATACAATTTAAAAACGATAGCAGGCCGTGCAATGAAAGAGAATACCGCTTCTATTAAGGTATTGAAAAAAATTGGAATGAAGTTTACTGAATGTATTAAAATCAATGGGCAGGAAATGTATATTTATATTATTGAAAATAAAATGTCATACCGTTAAATTGATCTTATCCAGATTACACTAAAATTGTTTATTTTTTTTTCTTAAAAAATTAATTATGAATCTACCTGCATCTTCAATCAGAAACAGTATAGGAAATACAACCATGATCGAACTCAAAAATATTGTACCGGCTAATTGTGCCCGGATACTGGCAAAATTAGAAAGTACGAATCCAACTGGAAGTATGAAAGACAGAATGGCTAAGGCTGTTATTGAAGGCGCAGAAAGAAAAGGATTGATTAATAAAGGAAGTACCATAGTTGAATATACAGCAGGTACTACAGGTGTCTCCCTTGCCTTTGTTTGTGCTTCTCTGGGATATCATTTTCATGCTGTTTTTTCGGATGCGTTCAGCAATGAAAAAAGAATTACCATGAAAGCTTATGGAGCTACTATCACTGATGTATTAAGCGATAATAAAAAAATAACTGCTACGCTTATTAAAGAATTGATTGAAACATCCAAAGGCATTAGTCAGCAGGAAAATCATTGGTGGTCGGACCAATTAAATAATCAGGATGCAGTGGAAGGATATTATTCTTTGGGAAATGAAATTTGGGAACAATCAAACGGAACTGTTGATGCTTTTGTTCAAACAGTAGGCACGGCACATGCCATTCATGGTGTAACAAAAACTCTTTTAAAACAAAACCCGGCTATAGAAATAATTGCCGTTGAACCAGATGAATCTGCCGTATTATCCGGTCGTCCATCAGGGTCTCATAAAATAGAAGGAATTGGCATTGGTTTTATTCCACCCTTATGGCATCCTGAAATGGTGAATGAAATATTAACGGTATCTACCGAAGACGCCATGAATATGGCCAGAAGGATTGCCAGGGAAGAAGGAATTTTTGCAGGAACCTCTACTGGAGCAAATATTGTTGCCGCATTGAGAATTGCTGAAAAGTTGGGACCTGGAAAAACTGTTTGTACACTAATTGTTGATTCTGGACTCAGATATATCAGTACCCCACTCTATCAAACAGTTTAAAGCCAACACTCCATTTATCTTATGAGAAGTACAATGAAGAAAAATATGACCGGCTGGTTTAGATATGCATTATACAATTTAGAAAATCTGTGAGTTATATAACATTTTAGTAAAATGATGTAACTGGAATAGCGTATTTGGTTCTTAACTTTGATACGAGATTGGAGAGGATGGATTTTGATTCCTCATTCAATATTTTTTTGAATTTGATTTTTTTAGTGAAATTTTTCTCATAAGCAGTTAGTTTTGGTTTAAGCCCCTGTTTTTACAGGGGCTTAATATTTTAAAGTTACTCAAGTAAAAATAAATTTGGAAAGCTGTACACAAAATCGCATATCTTTGAGGCTCGTTCTTTTATAGATTATTCTTATCCAGAAAGACAGAGGGAATTGACCCGATGACGTCTTGACAACCCCCACGAAAGTGGGAAGGTGCCAAATTCAACTCCGAGAGATCGGAGATAGATAAGTTAGAAACAAGCAAATAAATATTTACAGATATTAAGTGCTCTTCTGATTTGTCGGAAGAGCATTTTTCATAAATGCCATTCCGCCAATCATTTGTTTCTGAATTTTTGGATAAGTTGATTTACACAGAACAATAAACTGTTTAACAACTTAAATTCAAAAAAATGTCTGCCACACAAAACAACAAGAACCCCGAAATCAGCAATGCATTTTGCAGAGAACAAACAAGGATTATTCACAGTATTCCTATTGACGAACTGACAGGATCCATTGCAGTTCCCATTTACCAAACCTCCACTTTTGTACAGGAGTCTCCGGGTGTAAACAAAGGATATGATTATGCCAGAAGCAATAACCCCACTCGGAAAGTATTGGAAGACCTGATTGCCAAACTGGAAAATGGAAGTAACGGATATGCGTTTGCCAGCGGATTGGCGGCTATCGACTCCGTAATAAAATTACTGGAATCGGGTGATGAAATACTTGCCGTTGATGATATTTACGGCGGAGCTTTTCGGTTATTTACACATATCTATCAGAAATTCGGTATCACGGTTAATTATGTAGATACAACAAATATCAGCAATGTTGTGAATGCCGTAACGCCAAAAACAAAACTTATATGGTTGGAGACACCAACAAATCCAACATTGAAAATTTCTGATATTACAGCCATTGCAGCAATAGCAAAAGCTAATAAATGTTTGCTTTGTGTAGATAACACTTTTGCTTCCCCTGCTTCGCAAAAACCTATTGAACTTGGTGCCGATATCGTAGTACACAGTGCAACAAAATATTTATCGGGTCACAGTGATCTGATTGCCGGATTAGTGGTTACAAAAACTACTGAATTGGGAGAGAAAATAAAATTCATTCAAAATGCTTCCGGGGCCATCCTCGCTCCTTTTGATAGTTGGTTGGTCATACGGGGTATTGAAACCTTATCGCTTCGTTTTCGTCAGCATTCGGAAAATGCACAATCCATTGCTGAATTTTTATTGACACAAGATCTGATTAAAAATGTTTACTATCCCGGTTTAAAAACGCATCACAATCATGAAATAGCCAAACAGCAACAAAAATATTTTGGTGGCATCGTAACATTCGATTTAAAAATTGATGATAAGGAATTGGCAACAAAAATTGTTTCATCCACCAAATATTTCAAACTGGCAGAAAGCCTGGGTGGAGTAAAAAGCCTGATTTGCCTGCCATCTGAAATGACCCACAAATCAATCCCATCCGAAATCCGTTACCAGTCAGGTGTTACAGACAGTTTGATCCGCTTATCCGTTGGATTAGAAGATGTAGAGGACCTGATAGAAGATTTAAAAAGTGTATTTGCCACGATTTCGGAAAAAATATTTGTAACTATTTAATCTTTTAAAAATGCAACGAAAAAAATTAGTGATCGGATTATTTGGTTTTGGCTGTGTAGGAAATGGCTTGTATGAAGTGTTGGAAAAAACAACCGGATTAAAAGCCAACATCAAAAAGATAGTCGTAAAAAACAAAAATAAAAACCGCCCCCTGCCATCAGCATATTTCAGCTACGATAAAAACGATATCCTCCTTGATCCGGAGATCAATGTGGTTGTAGAATTAATTGATGATGCAGATGCGGCATTCGAAATTGTTTCAACCGCTTTAAGAAACGGGAAAGCCGTTGTATCGGGTAATAAAAAAATGATTGCAGAACATTTTGCAGAATTACTGGAACTACAAAAACAATATAATGTACCCCTGCTTTATGAAGCGGCCTGCTGTGCCAGTATCCCAATCATTCGGAACCTGGAAGAATATTACGACAATGATTTATTGGAGTCGATTGAGGGAATTGTAAATGGCTCCACCAATTATATTCTGACTAAAACATTTTCAGAAAATATTTCTTATGCCCATGCACTAAAAGAAGCACAGCAGAAAGGTTTTGCGGAAACAGACCCATCGCTTGACACAGGCGGTTTTGATGCTAAATACAAGCTGTTGATATTATTGGCCCATGCATTCGGTATTGTAACGAAGCCCGAAAATATTTTCAATGTGGGTATCGATCATATTGGAGAACTGGAATTGAATTATGCCCGTGAGAAAAAATTGAAAATAAAATTGATTGCACAGGCTTATAAAACAGGTGATGGAAAAGTCGCTTGTTTTGTGATTCCCAAATTTATAGACAAGCAAAACAAACTTTTTACAGTTGATGATGTGTATAATGGATTGAATTTAAAAACAAGTTTTGCGGATATACAATTTTTTGTCGGCAAAGGAGCCGGAGCTTTTCCCACAGCATCCGCTGTTTTATCCGACATATCCGCATTGACTTATGGTTATCAATATGAATACAAAAAAATGAAACAGTCGGAAGAATTAAAACTGACGAATGATATTTTACTGAAAGTTTTCATCCGCCATGAAAAAAATGAGGAATCTGTTTACAGATCTTATTTTGAAGAAGTTGAAGAATCCTATCTTAATCTGTATGCTGGTTTTATCATTGGCACTATTTCTTTGAGTACATTGATTAAAGTTGCAAAAATTAAACATGCAAAGCATTCAATTATTTTAATTGCGCCGGTAGCAGAAATCCTTGAAACGACTGCCCTTATTGAACTTGAAGAAGCATTGACCCTGGTATCCATCACATAACTCTGCATGTATAATCCGGGTTACTGACCGGTTCCATGCTTTACAGTATGTGAACCGGTCATTTTATTTTGCAAAATTTATTCTTTTACCTTCGCCATGTTAATCACCAAAAATTTACTTTTCATTTACACATTATGAACGATAGTTCTATCAGCTTAAACAAATTAATCAGCGAAACCGGCACCTGCTCAAGAAGAGAAGCAGATGACTGGATAGATGCAGGACGGGTAAAAATTAATGGTAACGTGGCAAAAAAAGGAAACCGTGTTTTCGAAAACGACCAGGTAACCATTGATGATAACCCGTTGATTGAAAAACCCGTGCTGGTATATATTGCCCTGAATAAACCGGCAGGAATATCCTGCACCACCGACCTTGCTGACAAGGATAATATCATTGATTTCATCAATTATCCGCAACGGATCTTTCATATCGGCCGATTGGACAAACCTTCAACCGGATTGATCTTCCTGACTAATGATGGCGATATTGTCAATGAAATTTTACGGGTGGAGAACAACCACGAAAAAGAATATATTGTTTCTGTTGATAAACCTGTTACTCAGGATTTCATCGAAAAAATGCGCAATGGTATACCGATGTTGGGGACCATGACCAATAAAGCTGTTGTAGAAAAAATAGCCAAAAATGTTTTCAAAATTATACTAACACAGGGCCTTAACCGGCAAATAAGAAGAATGTGTTCTTATTTGGATTACCGTGTCATTACACTTCAACGGGTGCGGATCATGCATATAAATTTGGAAGGCATCCCCGAAGGAAAATGGCGTTACCTGACAACAGAAGAATTGCAAACATTGAAGGAAAATTTGAAAAAGGCATAATACTGAAAATTCCAGTTTTACGTAAAAAGTTAAATCAAACTTATCCTAACTCCTCACTAAATAAAACTGATCCATTAATCTGTCTCGCCCTGAAATAGGTTGACCATTATTTGTTATAAAATTCGGTTGTAATTCTAATGTTCCTGGCAGTTTTTGTTTTGTGTGAGCAAAGCTGGGTGTCTGCATTTGTAAAGTACGATGCCGCCGTTCATTGTTGTAAATATCTACAGCTTTATGCTCCTTGTAGAACGATATTTTATTTCTAATAGACCCTCGCTTTATATTCAGTTGCCATATTATTATCAGTAATCACCCATAATTTTTTTCTTAAAAAAGAATCCCTAACGTTGGGCAATATGGTAGCACTGTATTTATCAAGAAGAGCCAAGGTGCTGTCATTGTGTTTAAAAATGGGTTCACCATTTTGGATAAATTGGAGAAAAGCCTTCTTTTTTTCTTCGGTTGTCATTTTGAATGGCGTGTCACTCGCTGCTACAAAATTTATATACGTTGTAACATAATTAAAAGCATGACAGGCTGTGTTGATTACTACAGGTGAGTGTGTTGTGTTCCAGTACATCACACCATCAGGGTTCAAACTTTTTTTACATAACAATAAAAAATCTTTTGAAAGTAGGTTGGTGATATGTTCCCGCCAGTGAAAAGAGGTATTCATTACAATCACATCAAATTTCTCCTGCTCATTCATCTTTAGCCATCGGCGGCCGTCATCTATAATTATCTTAACTTTTTTGTTATGGAGTATGTCAGACACTTCCGGATATTTTTGTATCAGTTCCAGATACCCGGGGTCTATTTCAATGATAACAAGCTCTTCTATTTTCGAAAAATCAGTCAGCACTTTTGCCCATGAGCCAGTGCTCAGGCCAATCATTAATACCCGTCTGGGTGCGGGGTGCAAAGCTGCAACCATATATGCCCGTGATATTATATTGATAGGATTTTGGGGGTTGGTATTGATGGCACCATCATAAGCGCCTCCGCCATAAAAAATATCTCCTTTTGCTGTCTTTTCAGCCGTTATTATCCCGTTTTTGTTTTGAACTATGTACTTAAATTCTCTATCCTTATTGTAGGCTGTATTAAAATGAATTTTTTCAAGAAAATGGTTGTAAACGAAACGATGACTGAATAATGTAATGATAATAAGAAGCACACCTGAAAAAACATATTTGGCATTCGGCTTTATCTTGAAATTCGGAATACGCAATAACACGGATAAAAGGATTGGAATAATGCAAAACATAGTAATGATTGTCTGCATGGAGAAATGATCAATCAGGACATATCCTGTAATTAACGGACCAGATGTAGCACCGAGGATATTGGCAGCATATATCCATGAAGTTTGCTGACCAACTTTTTGTTCTGTAGAAGACACCGTGATATGACATAACAACGGGAAAATAAAACCAAGCAACCCGGATATGACAACAATGTTCACAAATATCAGTGCGGCAAAAGCAATATGAAAGGTCATTAACCAGGCTGTTAATGGCAATCCGGTAAAATTGATGATACCACCCAGCAATAATGCATTGGAAATTAATTTTATTACCTGTTCATTGTTGTACTTTTTAATTCTTTTATAAACAAACCTTGCTCCGAAAGCGATCCCGAATAAAATAAGTGATAATACGATGCCGAATATGCCTGCATGGCCCTGGAACAAATAGCCAACAACGGAAAACCAAACAATCTCCATACTTATGTTTACAAAACCCACTATGCATGCAATAATTATCGCTATTTTAATTTTCATAACCCAATCTCTTTTTTTGAATGCCTGTAAACGTAATCAGTGCTATCATGAAGTTGATAGTAACAGCAACATATATGGTGGTTTGAAGAGTTCCTATTACAAAAAGTACTGCTACCGTTAACAAACTGCCAACTGCAGAACCCAATGTATTAATGTAGTATAGATGGGAAACAGTATCGCCAACCGATTTTCTTTCTTTAAAAAGATAAGACACCAATACCGGCAGTGTAGCTCCCATTGCCAATGTGGGAATAAATAAAATACAAAAAACAACTAAAGGCAACCAACTGCCTCCCAGTTTTAAAGTAATATGACTGACATACTCAATCAATTGAATACTTACCAGGCCGAATATTCCAATGGCTATTTCAAAGAAAATAAAATAGTAAAGCAGTTTTTTAGAAGATGTATTGGCCAATTTACCCCCGAATAAAGAACCTACTCCTAATCCGAACATAAAAACAGAAAGAATAATAGTGATGGCTTCGATGTTGGTGCCGAAACTGGCAAATAAAACCCGTTGCCATATTACCTGATAAATAATAGCGGATATGCCTGAGCAAAAGAAAAGAAGCAATAGCCTTTTTGACATATTAGTTAAGCAGGTTGTTTGGTTTGGTTAGTTTTACTCAAAGGTCTTTTGTCGCTTATTGAGCGCAAAGCTATAAAAAAATAGTATGGCATTAATTTTTCTTTGTATCATCCACAATATTTACCTGGTTAATTAATCTTCCTTTTCCAGAAAAAATATATCCCCGACAGTTTTATTAAATACCCTGGCAATTTTTAAAGCAAGTACCGTTGATGGAACATATTTATTGGCTTCCATTGCATTGATTGTTTGACGGCTTACAGACACTACATTTGCCAGTTGCTCCTGCGTTAAATTCTTGATAGCCCTTTCCACTTTGATATTATTTTTCATCGGACACAGTTTTAGAGGATTTGTACAAAATGTAATTAAACCTGCCAATGAAAATGATCAGCACCGTGAACATATTATATATCATGACATTTAGAAATGCCATACCATAGACAAACATAAATGCCAGCAACAATAAAACAGAATTGACAAAAACTGCCCATAACAAAGAAGTCTGACGAAGATTGGCAATAAATTCATCTTCCTTTTTTTCTCTCGAAAAACCAACGAGTATCGATCCGACTAAAAACAAAATGCCGAACACTGTAATCGTAATATCCGTTTTGATGAAACTAAAAAAATGCTTATCCCCACCTATTTCATCATTGAATATGGCTAAAACTGTTGCTTTAATTTTCATAAATTCAAAATCTTTTGCAATTAAAATGATTCCCAAAATGATGGCCGGAATCAAAATAATCCAGCCAACTTTTTTGTATTTGTTTGGTAATAATAATGAGTTTGTCATGATTTAAGCTTTTCTCAAATGTAATATATTTTTTACATAATGACGTATATATATTATATTTTGTATGAATTTTTTAACATTTTTGTAAAACTAAAAAATAAAACTGTAGTTGAACAAAACATTCCTGTGTGCATATTCCGGCATTTTCCCCAACAAATTCAACCATCACAAAATGATTAATTGTGAAGAAAAATCAAAAGGATTTTTTTATAATAGTATTTTAAAATCAAACAAATGAAGTGCATCCCTGATTGTCGTAGGTTGGTGAGCATTGCTATTGAAAAGACAAATAAATATTTCGGAATAAAAGCGTTTAAAAAAAACGTATTTTTCATTTTCTTAAAAAATTTGCAATGAAAATAGCCATGACCGGAATACATGTTAATGATCCGATAGCTGCTTTTAAATTTTATACAGATGTATTGGGATTTAAAGAATTTCTTTTTATGCCCGAACATAAAATGGCTATAGTTGTTTCTCCTGATCAACCCAATGGAACTGCCTTGTTATTGGAGCCAGGTGAAAAACCAATCGCAAAAAATTATATGCAGGGATTATTTCAGTCGGGGTTGCCAGCCATTGTTCTTGGCGTAATTGATGTAGAAAAAGAATTTGAAAGACTGACCGGACTCGGTGTTAAATTTAAAAAACAACCCACTAAAACAGATTGGGGCATTGAAGCCATATTTGATGATAGCTGTGGAAATTATATTCAGATTCATCAATCCTGAACTCATATAGTTATCTACTAAACTATTTTTACTATCTTTTGTTTAAATTAAAAACCAATCCATCATCCTATCTTAAATATTTGCAGATACAAAAATCCATATTCCCTTTAAAGCTGATTTCGAATACTTATCCCGAATCCCTGATCATTAAATAATCTTAAAAATCAATTTTTATGGAACAGGTACTTGAACAAATACGGGACAACCAGAAAGAAAGCTGGAACAAATTCTCACCCGGATGGAAAAAATGGGATATACAAACGATGGAGTTCTTAAAGCCAATCAGCGATGAAATGATTCAATCCTTATCTATTCAAACGGATGAAACAATACTGGATATTGCATCGGGTACCGGCGAACCGGCTTTAACCCTGGCAAAAATGGCTATAGACGGGAAAGTAATCATGACTGACCTTTCGGAAGGAATGCTTGAAGTGGCCAGAGAAAAAGCAGCTCAACAAAATAGTTCGAATGTTGAAACAATGGTTTGTGATGTAAGTGAATTGCCTTTTGAAGACAATTACTTTGACATAGTAAGCTGCCGTTTAGGTTTCATGTTTTTCCCCGATATGGACATGGCTGCCAAAGAAATATACCGGGTATTAAAACCGGGAGGAAAATTTTCAACATCGGTTTGGGATGTGCCGGAAAAAAATTTCTGGGTAGGCGTTATGATGGGCACCATTCATGAAAATATGGATCTGGAAAACCCAGAACCCGGAGCACCGGGTATGTTTAGATGTGCAGATAAAAATAAAATGAATGCCATTTTTGAATCCGCCGGCTTTAAAAATATTTCCATTAAAGAATTAAATGGCAAATTGAATTGTGGCACTGCTGATGTTTACTGGAATATGATGACTGAAATAGCTGCACCATTTGTTGCCGCACTCAGCAATGCAGATGATGCAATGAAGGAGAAAATAAAAAGAGAGGTATTTGAAAAATTGGCAAACAAATATCCGGATGGCCAGGTTAATATTGATGCCAATTCCATGGTCATATACGCGGAGAAATAAATTTTATTAACAACTTCTGTTATTTTTTCGTTCATGCTGCTTTTGATTTAAGTAGCTTAACCCATTTAATTAACCGCAGAACCTGAAATCAATATTTCAACAAGCTAAATTCATAACACACCAACCTGCTGTTTTATTTCTTTAACTTTAAACCTACTAAAACTAAGTTCTCTTATGTACCATACCATTAAGAAGAAGACTTTCAATCTGCTGCATCCGGAAATAGGCGATTCGAAATGGGATAAAGTCATCAATACCTTCATCATTTTATTGATCATATGCAATGTGATCGCTGTTATGCTCGAGACCATTCCATCTATTCACGAACCCAATAAAGAATTTTTCCATTATTTCGATCTCATATCGGTGATGATATTTACTGTTGAATATATTCTTCGTGTGTGGAGCAGTACGCATCATAAAAAATATGAACATCCTGTTTACGGTCGAATAAAATATGTTTTTTCACCAGAAGCATTGATTGATGTGCTTGCAATACTTCCCTTTTACCTGCATGCTTTCATTGGTTTTGATCTCCGGGTTTTACGAATTCTTAGATTATTACGATTCTTAAGATTATTCCGTTTGACAGCTTATATGAAATCGGCAAAAATAGTTGTCAATGTTTTCCGGTCAAAATTTAATGAGTTGGTTTTAAGCTTGGTCCTGGTTTTATTTTTAATTATCATCGCTTCCTGCCTTCTTTATTTTGCCGAACACCTGGTTCAACCCGATGTATTTTCAAGCATACCGGATACCATGTGGTGGGCAATTGTTACATTAACTACAGTAGGTTATGGCGACATGATACCTATTACGTTAATGGGCAAAATATTGACTTCGGTTGTTAGCTTGGCTGGTGTTGGGTTATTTGCCTTACCGGCAGGTATCATTACAGCCGGGTTTTTAGAAGAGATGAGAAAAACAAGACGATCCAATCAATTCACCTGTCCTCATTGTGGCGAAAAAACATCAGTAAAGGATCATGAAGACAGTTATTAATAATTTTACAAAAACATTTTTTTTAAAATTTTTTTTTATTATTTCTCTTTAATGTTTTAGATAACAAACAATTACTTTTGCCCGAAACATAAAATCAATTCATTTTTAAATTCAATATCATGGAAACACAATTGACAAAGGGTAAAATACATACCAATAAAGGAGTGCTTAGTTTCGAACTTTATGATGATGCAACACCTATTGCTGCAGCTAATTTTAAAAAACTGGTTATGCAGGGCTTTTATGATGGTATCAAATTTCACCGGGTGATCCCCAATTTTATGATTCAGGGAGGATGCCCTGACGGAACCGGTGCAGGTGGACCTGGTTATTCCATTGCATGTGAAACCAAGGCCGACAAACAATTCCACGACAGAGGTGTAATGAGCATGGCTCACCGTGGACCAAATACTGGAGGTTCTCAGTTTTTCATCTGTCATCATCGTGCAGGTACACAGCATCTGGACGGAGTTCATACCTGTTTTGGAAGAATTACCGATGGCCTCGAACTCATTGACAGCATAACCGGAGGAGACTTGATGGAAAAAGTTGAAATTATTACTGACTGATAAACTGAATGTCTTGTCCTGAAATAATGATTCAGGATTAATAAAAAAGTCAAGCTGTTTTTTAATAGCTTGACTTTTTTTCTTGAAAACACTTGAATATTTACCTGCTAGTTTTTATTTTTCTCTTTTGACCAGCTATCTTTTAGTCCAACCGTTTTATTAAACAATAATTTTTCCGATGTTGAATCCTTATCCAAACAATAATATCCTTTCCGTATAAACTGAAATTTATCAGCTTCTTTCGCATCGGCAATGGCCGGTTCCGTATATCCTTTTACAATAGTTAATGAATCCGGATTTATATGATCCTTGAAATCCCCTTCTTCCATAGCCGGATTTTCTACTCTGAATAATCGGTCATATTCTCTCACTTCCACTTCGACAGCTTCAGTGGCATTTACCCAGTGCAGGGTTCCTTTTACGCTGATCCCGGATGTATCAAATCCACTTTTACTTTCGGGGAAATAGGTACAATGTAATTCTATTATATTTCCTTCTGTATCTTTAATCACCTCATTGCATTGAATAATATATGCACTCTTCAATCGAACCATTTGACCGGGAGCCAAACGGAAATATTTCTTTGAAGGAACTTCCATGAAATCATTTCGTTCTATTAATATCTCCTTTCCGAATTTTATGTGACGGGTTGCTTTTTCTTCCGCTTCCGGGTTTTCATCAGTCTCCAGCAATTCTGTTGAAGCCTCCGGATAATTTGTAATAATCAGCTTCAGCGGATCGAAAACAACCATGCGTCGTAATGCAATTTTATTCAGGTGTTCACGAACAAAAAATTCAAGTAAACCAATATCAATCAGGTTATCTCTTTTTGCTATGCCGATTCGATCACAAAAATTACGGATGGCGTCTGCTGTATAGCCTCTTCTACGCATGCCACTGATGGTAGGCATTCTCGGATCATCCCATGAACTGACATGGCCTTCGTTTACCAACTGCAAAAGTTTACGCTTGCTCATGACCGTGTAATTCAGATTCAAACGTGCAAATTCATATTGCTTGGAAGGAAATGTTTCCAATTTGTTGATGAACCAGTCGTATAATGGCCGGTGTGGAATGAACTCTAGTGTACAAACAGAATGGGTGATTTTTTCGATGCTATCACTTTGTCCATGTGCAAAATCGTACATCGGGTAAATGCACCAGGCATCTCCAGTACGATGATGATGCGCATGTTTGATCCGGTAAATTAGCGGATCCCTCATATGCATATTCGACGAAGTCATATCTATCTTAGCTCTTAAAACCTTCTCGCCATCTTTATATTTTCCGGCCCGCATGTCTGCAAACATTTGCAGATTTTCTTCGATGCCTCTGTTACGGAAAGGACTATCCATGCCGGGTTCAGTAGGAGTACCTTTTAATTTTGCTATTTCTTCTGCTGAAGAATCATCAATATATGCAAGTCCTTTTTCAATAAGCTTAACAGCTAAATGATATAGCTCTTCGAAATAATCGGACGCATAAAATTCATTGGCCCAACTGAATCCCAGCCACCTGATATCTTCTTTGATACTGTCTACATATTCGGTATCTTCTGTTACCGGGTTGGTGTCATCAAAACGCAGATTGGTTTTACCCTGATATTTTAACCCTAACCCAAAATTCAGGCAAATACTTTTAGCATGACCAATATGCAGATATCCATTTGGCTCTGGAGGAAACCGGGTTAATATAGATTGATGCTTGCCGGATTGCAGGTCGGCTTCAATAATTTCTTCAATAAAATTGAGGCTCTTATCTTCTTGTTCTTTATTCTCTTCCATCATAATTTCTTGTAATCTGCGAATTTACTGTAATGATTGCAGGATGCAAAGCACAACCTTAGTTTGAACTCCTTTCGCCAAATAATAAGCTTCCGATACGAACCAGGTTACTGCCTTCTTCGATGGCCACTTTATAATCACTGCTCATTCCCATAGAAAGAACTGTAAAATTGCTGCAAGGATTTTGAATAGTCGAATACCTATCAAATAAGGTTTTTAGAAATTGGAATTCTGAACGTACCATATCCATGTTCTCTGTAAATGATGCCATGCCCATCAAGCCCCGTATGCAGATATTTTGAAATGAATTTTCATTAAGCTGATTAAACAGTTCTTCCAATTCCTTTTCATCCAATCCGAATTTTGTTTCTTCCTGTGCAATATGTATTTGAAGTAAAATATCAATAACCCGGTTATTATTTTCTGCTTGCTTATTGATCTCCTTTAAAAGTCGGATGCTATCAACTCCATGAATCAGGTGAATGAATGAAGCAATGCTCTTCACTTTATTTCTTTGCAAATGGCCAATAAAATGCCAACGGATATCCTGTTGTAATTCTTTTTGCTTGTCCACCAGTTCCTGTACATAATTTTCTCCGAAATCCCGTTGTCCAATTTCATACAAGGCACTGATATCTTCGATTGGTTTTGTTTTGGAAACTGCAACCAATGATACATCATGTGTTTTCAACTCTTCCCATATACTTTTATATGCATCTTTATGAATGGCCATTTGACAAATATAAAACCAAAAAAAATGTGCTGAAATAATTGAATCGGCACATATAAATTTTCCTCATTCTATTTATTATTTCAGGATGTTCCTGCTGATTACAATTCGCTGTACTTCGCTGGTTCCTTCATAGATCTGGGTAATCTTGGCATCCCGCATCAAACGTTCTACATGATATTCTTTTACAAACCCATAACCGCCATGTACCTGAACCGCTTCGGTGGCGGTCCACATGGCTGTTTCAGACGCAAATACTTTTGCCATAGAAGAACTTAATGCATAATCCAATCCATTATCTTTTTCCCAGGCCGCTTTCAAACATAACAGACGGGAGGCTTCAATTTTAGTAGCCATATCTGCCAATTTAAAAGCAATAATCTGGTGGTTCATGATCTCGGTACCAAATGCTTTTCTTTCTTTCGAATATTTCAAAGCCAACTCATAAGCTCCACTGGCAATTCCTAATGCCTGGGAAGCAATGCCGATGCGACCACCTTCCAGTGTTTTCATAGCGAACTTAAATCCAAATCCATCTTCTCCTATCCTGTTTTCTTTGGGAACTTTTACGTCATTAAACATGATGGTATGTGTATCGCTTCCGCGGATACCCAATTTATTTTCTTTAGCTGCAACTACTACGCCGGGCCAATTTTTTTCAACAATCAATGTATTGATGCCTCTTGAACCTTTTGACGGATCTGTTTGTGCCATAACCAGGTAAACAGATGCAGAACTTCCATTGGTGATCCAATTTTTTGTTCCGTTCAACAAATAATAATCACCCATATCTTCTGCAGTTGTGCTTTGCGATGTAGCATCACTACCTGCTTCGGGTTCGCTCAATAAAAATGCACCGATATATAATTCACCGTTTTTTTTGCCCTGTGCCAATGGAACCAGGTATTGTTGCTTCTGTTCTTCTGTACAATATTCCTGCAAGCCAAAACAAACCAAACTGTTATTAACGCTCATACATACACTCACACTGGCATCGATCTTACTAATCTCTTCCATAGCCAACACATAACTAACCGTATCCATACCGGCACCGCCGTATTTCTGATCCACCATCATCCCCATAAAGCCAAGGTCTGCCAATTTCATAACCTGTTCACGGGGGAATTCCTGCTTCTCATCTCGTTCTATGACACCGGGCAGACATTCATTTTTCGCAAAATCTCTAGCTGCCTGTTGTATCATCAAATGTTCTTCGCTGAATTGAAACTGCATATCAAATTTTTTATAGTGACGCAAAAATACCTGAAATCAAAAGAGTAAACTAACAGTTGTTCATATTTTTTCTGATATACTTATTTTTACAGCAAAAATGACTGATTCAAATCTTGGTGAGCAATACTGGACAGACCGTTACCAGCAAAAAAATACCGGATGGGATATCGGCTATCCTTCTACCCCACTAAAAGAATATATTGATCAACTGACTGATAAGAACCTTAATATCCTGATTCCGGGCTGTGGAAATGCATATGAAGCAGCTTATTTATTGAATGCAGGTTTCATTCACTTAACGCTGATTGACATTTCGGAAGAATTAGTGAACCGGCTAAAAGAAAAATTTAACGGTGAAAAAATCCAGGTCCTTCATATGGATTTTTTTGATTTACATGAAGAATATGATCTTATTCTGGAGCAAACATTTTTTTGTGCATTGGATCCAACACTGCGAAAAGCATATGTAAAAAAAATGAGCTCATTACTGAGCTCAAGTGGAAAATTAGTTGGCGTATTATTTAATAAATTCTTCGAAGCTGGCCCACCATTTGGTGGATCGGAAGAAGAATACCGGAATCTTTTTTCAGAATCAATGCATATTGAAAAAATGGAACCTTGCTTTAATTCAATTCCACCCCGTGCCGGAACAGAATTGTTTTTTATTGCTTCCCGAAAAAATTAAACCTGCCCCATTCTTTTTAAATACGAAACATGAGAAGCAACAGCTAAACGTACTTTCGGATATTCGATATAGTGAATACCATATTCTTCGCAAGCTTTTCTGATTATCTGACTGATTGCTGGATAATGAATATGTGAAATTTTTGGAAACAGGTGGTGTTCAATCTGAAAGTTCAAACCACCAACAAACCAGCTTACCATTTTATTTTTATTGGCAAAGTTTGCTGTTGTTTTAATCTGGTGGATGGCCCACTCATCTTCTATTTTATTCGAAATTGGATTAGCAACCGGGAAATGAGTGTCTTCTACCGTATGTGCCAATTGGAAAACAATACTTAAAACAAAGCCTGCAAAAAGTCCATAAATCAGGAAACCGATGACCCATGTTGTGAATCCCAATGTATAGATTGGTAATACTACAAACAGAAAAAAATTCACCAGCTTAAAACCCCAGAATGAGAAATGCTCATAAGTTTTCATTTTTTTAAGAGGAACAACACCCACTTTACCGGTGAAATATTTTTTATAATCGGTTACAAATATCCAATAGATATAAAGCAATGAATAGGCAAACCAAAAGTA
>JAYWCV010000157.1:0-27136 GCA_043780275.1 Chitinophagaceae bacterium | reverse complement strand
GGCTTTCGTTGAAAACGTTTTACGTCTACAAAATTATGAATGACTTCTATTTCTTTTTCAATCTTAAAATGCTTGAATGTTTCTTCCCGCAGATTATTTGATACGGCCGTTATAGCATCACTTTCATTAATTGAAAAAGTAACAACCGGTGCATATGTTTTGTCTTTACCAACCAGGGTTATATCTGTACCATGCAGGGTGGTAATGAAAGGAATTGTTCTTCCCGCTTTTTCCAAAATCTTCTTGGCCATATATGCAGCCGATGCATGCGGAATGGCATAATGCACATGAAGCAGATCAAGATTATGATTAGTTATCACATCAACCAATGTACTTGCCAATGCAATTTCATAGGGTGGATAATCAAACAACGGATAAGTTGGAACCTGCACTTCATGATAAAAAATATTAGGTAAAAAACCATTCAATCTGACCGGCTGTTGGTAAGTAATAAAATGAACCTGGTGACCTTTTTGTGCCAGTGCTTTTCCCAATTCTGTAGCTAAAACACCACTTCCGCCAAATGTGGGATAACATACAATTCCTATTCTCATTATTTTCATTTTTGTCATGATTGGACACTAAGTTAAACACTTAAATTGGATGAGGCTTTGCCATTCATCGTAAAAATCATTTTCATTCAGCAGAATGATTTATTTTAACGTTCTAAAATTAATTGAATGAAGAAATATTTTCTAATTATAACAGCATCATTTTTTTCTGTTATGTTATTTGCTAACGATTCTTTAACTATTCGAAAAATTTCGAATGATGTTCTTTTAAATGGTAAGGCATATGAAAATCTGCGATTCTTGTGTAAACAAGTAGGCCCCCGTTTAAGTGGTTCTGCACAGGCTGCAAAAGCAGTCATTGAAACTGCTCGTATGTTAAGAGAAGCCGGTGCCGATACAGTATATCTTCAACCATGTATGGTGCCACATTGGGTGAGAGGAGAAAAAGAAGAAGGACTTATTTTATGGGGAAAAAATAAAAAAGCATTGAATGTATGTGCACTTGGAATGAGTATCGGTACCGATCCGAAAGGTATAAAAGCTGAAGTGATTGAAGTGGCCAATTTCGATGAATTGAAAGCGTTAGGGGTAGAAAAAGTTAAAGGAAAAATAGTTTTCTTTAATTATCCTATGCGTCCTGAATTAATATCAAGTGGTTATGGCGATGCAGTAAGGTACAGAGGTTCCGGACCTGTGGAAGCAGCAAAGCTGGGAGCAGTAGCTGTTATGATTCGTTCGGTAACCCATGCATTGGATAATAATCCGCATACCGGTGCAACACGTTATGACAGTTCGGTAACAAAAATTCCGGCTATGGCCTGCAGTACGATGGATGCTGAATGGTTGCATAAATTATTACAGAAAGAAAAGAAAGTGGAATTGTTTATGAAAATGAATTGCGAACAATTCCCGGATGTACTTAGCTATAATGTTATTGGTGAAATGCGGGGTTCGGAGAAACCGGATGAAATTATAACGGTTGGTGGACACCTGGATAGTTGGGATTTGGCAGAAGGTGCACATGATGACGGAACAGGATGTGTACAAAGTATTGAAGTAATCAGGGTATTGAAGGCAATCGGAGTTCAACCAAAAAGAACAATACGAGCAGTGATGTTTATGAATGAAGAGAATGGATTACGTGGCGGGAATGCCTATGCGGAATTTGCTGAAAAAAATAAAGAGAATCACATTTTTGCCATCGAAAGCGATGCAGGTGGTTTTGGTGTAGAAACGCTGGGATTGAGTGGGGACAAAGAAAAGCTGGCTAAGATCCGTCAATGGTTACCCTTATTTACACCGTATGGCATTTATGATATGCCCGATGGTGGAGGAGGGGCAGATATTGGTCCGTTAAAAAAATTAGGTCCGGTACTGAGCGGTGTTAATCCGGGTAGTCAGCGTTATTTCGATTTTCATCATGCTGCCAATGATGTGTTTGAATCGGTACATAAAAGAGAGCTGGAATTAGGTGCCATCGGAATGGCGGCACTGGTTTACCTGGTTTCGCAATATGGGTTATAAATTATTGAATTAGTTTGTCGATAGCCTGTTTAACTGATGCAAAAGGAAAAGAATCATTTACTTTTTGCATCAGTTTTTTTATTTCCTCTGTACAAAGATTCCCGATACTTCCTTCATGACTGTGATTCAAATCTGTTGAATAGCTGAATGCATTATTTTCAATTTCCAATCCAATTTTTTTGTAGGCATCACGGAATGGCATTCCGCCGGCAACCAGTTTATTTACTTCCTCCACACTAAAAAGGTATTTGTATTTTTCATCAGTTAGAATATCTTTTTTTATGTCAACATTCGAGATCATCAGGCCGGCCATTTCGATACAATTTTTCAGTGTGTTGAATGCCGGGAATACATGTTCTTTCAATAATTGTAAATCTCGGTGATAGCCGGAAGGCAGGTTGGTTGTCATCATCATAATCTCGTTCGGCAATGCTTTTATACGGTTGCAGTGTGAACGGATCAGTTCAAAAACATCCGGATTTTTTTTATGCGGCATAATGCTACTGCCGGTTGTCAGCTCTTCCGGAAAACGGATGAAATCAAAGTTCTGATTCAGGTATAAACAGGCATCCATAGAAAGCTTCGATAAAGTATCTGCCACATTTGCCATGGCCATGGCAACAATCCGTTCTGTTTTACCCCGGCCCATTTGCGCATAAACCACATTGTAATTGAGGTCGTCGAAACCTAAAAGTTTTGTAGTCAATGTTCTGTTAATGGGGAAAGATGAACCATATCCGGCAGCAGAGCCCAAGGGGTTTTTATTGCAAACATCATAAGCAGCTTTAATGGTTAGCATATCATCCACCAGGCTTTCGGCATATGCGCCAAACCATAAACCGAAGGAGGACGGCATGGCCAGTTGAAGATGTGTATAGCCCGGTAATAAATGATTTTTATATTTTTCACTTTGCGTTTGCAACAATTCAAATAAAGAATTGATGGATGAAACAAGTTCTTCGAGTTCGCTTCGCAAAAAAAGTTTTATGTCTACCAACACTTGGTCGTTACGGCTTCTGGCGGAGTGAATTTTCTTTCCGACATCACCCAGTTTTTGTGTTAGCATTAATTCAATTTGTGAATGAATGTCTTCTACATTTTCATCAAACGTAAAGCTTGAGTTCTGTATCGAAGAATAAATATTTTTCAATTCTTCAATCAATAATTCTTTTTCTTCTGTCGTTAATAATCCAATAGTCTCCAGCATGGTAGCATGTGCCATGGAACCCAATACATCAAAAGGCGCCAACTGGCTATCAAAGGTTTTATCATTTCCAACCGTGAATAGTTCCACTTCTTTTAAGGATGCTATATTTTTTTGCCAGAGTTTCATTGTTGAATGTTTAGTGTTTAAAGTTTAGAGGAAATAATAAGATAGTTCCTATCAACTTTCGCATAATGTTTTTTTAAATTACCTGGTTCAATAGTTCGATATACTTTTTAATTCCATCTTCAATTTCCTGAATATAAATATACTCATCTGCCGAATGACTTCTTGCAGAATCACCAGGTCCTATTTTCAAAGCCGGAAATGGCATGAATGATTTGTCGGAACCCGTAGGAGAACCATACATGGTTCTGCCCATTGCAAGTCCGGATTTCACCAATGGATGATTTTTTTCGATGACGGAAGAACGCATACGCATACTCCTTGGCTTCACTTCACTCAGCACATTTTGTTGAATTGTTTCTAATATTTCTTCATGTGTATAACAATCATTGATCCGGATGTCCACTACAAATTTGCAAATTGCCGGCACTACATTATGTGCCTTATTCTCTGTTTCTATCACGGTCACAGTCATCTTTACCGGCCCCAGCATTTCAGAAATTTTAGGGAATTGATAGCTTTGAAACCAGGCAATATCCTGCATGGCTTTTACAATGGCATTCTCTCCTTCATTTCTTGCAGCATGTCCTGCTTTACCATGTGCTGCGGCATCCAAAACCATCAGGCCTCTTTCAGAAACGGCTAAGTTCATTTGGGTAGGCTCACCAACAATGCCACAGGATTTTCCATCAGCAAATGGAAATTGAAAACTTCCGTTAGTTTGTTGAATAAATTCTTCATCGTTTAAAAGCAATTCGATTCCACCCGTTCCGGAAATTTCTTCTTCGGCAGTAGCAGCTAAAACAATATTGTATTGCAGATTTTCTTTTTCATAAAAAAATAAAAAAGTGGCGATCAATGAAACAAGGCTCCCGCCTGCGTCATTACTTCCAAGTCCGAATAATTTTCCCCGTCCGACCGTGTCATCCGGGCGGGCTTCTTCACTAATTGGGTTGAAAGGATCTTTTGTGTACTGTAGATTTGGTTTTACAGTGTCGTGGTGCGAGTTCAGCAGAATGGATGGTTTGTTTTTGTCAAAAAATTTATTCTTAGCCCAAACATTATGCTGAACCCTGAAGTGGTCGATATTTCTTTTTTTTAAAAAATGCGAAATGATATCCGCTGTTTTATTTTCTTCCTTACTGAAAGAGGGAGTCGCAATCAGTTCTTTTAAAAGACTGACAGCATCATTCTGAATGATATGGAAAAATTCCTTATTCATTAACGATAGATGTTCCGGAATTGCCTGCAATTAAGTCAATTAAATTTTCTGCATTTCCAATGACGACTTTTTTTACGCCACTGTTCAACGCTTGAAAAGCATTATCCAGTTTCGGGATCATGCCGGCGAATATCTTTTCTTCCGCTTTCAGTTTTTGATAAAAGGCAGGATTGATTTCCGGGATTACAGAATTTTCATCTTCCGTATTCAATAAGACAGCAGATTTTTCAAATACATAAATCAAGGTTACATCATATAGCTGACTCATTGCTTTTGCAATTTCCTGTGCAATGCTGTCGGCATTTGTATTCAATAGTTGTCCATTGCCATCATGCGTAATGGGTGCTATTACAGGGGTGAAACCATCCTGTAATAAGTTGTCGAGGAAGTTGAAATTTATTTCATCAATATCACCTACAAAACCAAAATCTATTTTACCCCCGTCTCCGTGTGGCGAATCCGCTCTGCGCTTATGAGATGTTATTAGGTTTCCATCTGCACCTGTCAATCCAATGGCGTTTGTACCTAATCCTTGCAATTGTGCAGTGATGGTTTTATTGATAAGACCTGCATAAACCATTATTGCAATTTTCAATGTTTCGGCATCCGTTACTCTTCTGCCATTGACCATTTGTTGTTTAATGCCTAACTGCTCTGCTAATCTTGTTGCCAGTTTACCACCACCGTGAACGAGAATTTTTTTTGTAAGAATATTTTCAATAGAGGTAAAAGCTTTTAGAAATGAATCAAGTTTAATTGAATCATCAATAATATTTCCGCCGATCTTGATAATAAAAAGTTTTTTATTCATAATGTTTTTCTTAACTCCCCTTTAGGCCTGCCCGATGTTCAGGTGGGGGTTGGGGGCTAAAATTTCTGACAAAACAGCCTGTGCAGCCCAAACCCTGTTTCCGGCTTCCTGCGTTACAATACTGTTTTCACTATCCAGTATCTCATCACTTAATTCCACATTTCTTCTTACCGGTAAGCAGTGCATCACTTTTGCATGATTGGTCAGCTCCAGTTTTTTTGTAGTCAGCATCCAGTTAGTATCAGTGTTCAGCATCTGGCCATATTGATGATAGCTGCTCCAGTTTTTTACATAAACAAAATCGGCGTCTTTCAATGCTTCATCCTGGTCATGCATAATTGTTGCTCCTTTAGTGAATTTTTCATCCAGCTCATATCCTTCCGGATGCGTGATGACAAATTCAGCTTCGCCCCAGGCATTCACCCATTCTGCAAAACTATTAGCTACACATTGCGGAAGGGGTTTTACATGTGGTGCCCATGTTAATACAATTTTCGGTTTGCGGTTTTCCTTAAAAGTTTCTGAGATGGTAATGATGTCCGTCAGACTTTGTAAGGGATGAAGTGTCGCACTTTCCAGACTTACCACCGGAATGCCTGCATATTTTATAAATTGGTTAATGTATTGTTCGCTGTAATCTTCTTCCCTGTTTTTTAATGATGGGAAAGTGCGTATGGCAAGTATGTCGAAATATTGCCCCATGATTGGTGCAGCGTCTTTCACGTGTTCAACACTTGTTCCATTCATGATAGCACCATCTCCAAATTCCAATGCCCATCCTTCATTTCCAACATTAAAAACAATGCATTCCATACCTAAATTCTGCGCAGCAATCTGTGTACTCAATCTTGTCCGCATACTTGGATTCAGAAAAAGACATCCAATCTTTTTGTTTTTGCCAAGAGACCGGTCAGAAAATGGATCGGCCTTATAAGCCAATGCTTTTTCTACTAACGCATGAATGTTATCAACATCTTTAACTGAAATGAATTTTTTCAATTTTAAAATAAATTTTAAAAAATGATCAATGAATTATTTTATACCGCATTGGCTGTTTTATTTTCCAAAAGTGTACTGATGGCTTCTTTCAATTTATACAAAAATTCATCTATCTGATTTTTTGTTATTGTAAGAGACGGCAGCAATCTGATTACATTCGGCTTCGCTTCTCCGGTAAAAACATGAAATTGTTGTAATAATATTTTTCGCAAATCTTTTAATTCTTCTCTTACTTCAAAGCCAATCATTAAACCTTTACCACGGATGTTTTCAAGTCCGTCAATTTTATTCAATTCGGTTTTTAAATAGTCGCCGGATTGATTTGCCTGTTCGATCAGGTTTTCGGTTTCCATGATTTCCAGCACTGCAAGCGCAGCGGCACAAGCCAGATGATTGCCACCAAAAGTGGTTCCAAGCATGCCAGGTTTTGGCGCAATATGCGGGGCAATTAATATGCCGCCAATCGGGAAACCATTACCCATTCCTTTAGCCATTGAATAGATGTCTGCATTCACCTCTGCATAATCGTGAGAGAAGAATTTACCGGTTCTGCCGTAACCGCATTGCACACTATCGGCTATATACACTGCATTACGCTCTGTACATAAAGAACGGATAAGTTTCAAAAATTCTTTGTCTGCAACATTGATTCCTCCAACCCCCTGAATACCTTCAATAATTACTGAAGAAATTTCAGTTCCATTTTCTTCAAAACATTTTTTCAATGCTTCGGCATCATTGAAAGGTAGAAAAATTACATTCTCCGTTTCATTGACCGGAGCAACAATAGATGGGTTATCGGTAGCTGCAACGGCTAATGATGTTCGTCCGTGAAATCCTTTTTTAAAGGCAATGATTTTTTTCTTGCCATTAAAAAAGGAAGCAAGTTTCAACGCATTTTCATTTGCCTCGGCGCCACTGTTGCATAAAAAAAGTTGATAATCTTCCTTGCCACTAAGTTTGCCAAGCATGTCGGCCAGTTGTTGTTGAATGGGTATTTTTATGGAGTTGGAATAGAACGCAATCTTGTTCAGTTGTTCCTCAATTCTTTTCACCCAATGTGGATGCGTATGGCCGATGCTGATAACGGCATGTCCGCCATACATATCTAAATACTGCGTATTATTTTCATCCCAAACATAGGATCCACTTGCTTTTACAATGTTGATGTCGTTGATGGGATATACGTCGAAAAGTTTCATTGCAGCTCCTCCAAATCCCGATTCATCGGGACAAGCTCTCCCGAAGGGAAGGCTTTAATGTTTAATAGTTAAAAATTTAGTTTATCGAAATGCCTCCAGGTTCTCCCCCTTCGGGGGAGTTAGAGGGGGCTAAAAATAATTTGCCTTCAACTTTAATCCTGTTGTTTCTTCAATCCCTAACATAATGTTCATATTCTGAACCGCCTGTCCACTTGCACCTTTTAATAAATTATCGATGACAGAATGAATAACCAGTTTATTTCCAACTTTCTCCAACTGTAAAAAACACTTATTGGTATTTACAACCTGTTTCAATGCAATAGGTTCATGGCTGATAAATGTGAACGGTTGGTCTCGATAAAAATCTTCATACAATTTTTGTGCTTCATCTAATGATAATGCACAATTTAATTGAGAACTGATAAAAATTCCCCGGCTGAAATCTCCCCGCCATGGAATAAAATTCAATCCCTGATTTTTATCAGCAGAAAGCGGAAAGCTTTCCTGTAATTGATGAAGCGATTCACAAATTTCATGGAGGTGTTGATGACTCAATGTTTTATACGCCTGAATATTATTGGCTCTCCAACTGAAATGTGATGTTTGTGAAAATCCTTGTCCGGCACCGGTAGATCCGGTAATACCTGTAGTATGAATTTCTGTTAGTAATCCGGCTTTGGCCAAGGGCAGCAATCCCAGTTGAATAGCAGAGGCAAAACAACCCGGGTTGGCAATATTATTTGCAGTGCTGATTTTTTCCGTATTCAATTCAGGTAATCCGTAAATAAATTGGCGGTTGCCTGTTTGATTAGATTCTTTTAACCTGAAATCATTTGAAAGATCGATGATCTTTATTGAATCGGGTATTTCATTTGCTTCAATGTATTTTTTGGCTTCTCCGTGTCCGCTGCAAAGGAATAGCACATCGATGTCATTGTTTGTTTCACCGGAAAAAATAAGATCGGTTTCACCCAACAAATCCTGATGAACATGATGAACAGGGCTACCGGCATTACTACGGCTATGTATAAATGATATGTTAACCTGCGGATGATTGATCAGTAAACGAATCAATTCGCCTCCGGTATAGCCGGCTCCTCCAATAATTCCAACAGCCCCCTTCCGACTTCCCCCAAAGGGAGAAGCCATCTTTTCACTAACCTCGCTTTTCGAAAATTCTTTTGTCATATCGATTATTAAGTTATTTGAACACAAACCAGTGATTTCAATTATACGGGGTCTGTGTTCTGCTAAGCCTCTCCTTCGGAGATCCGCCCGCCCGCCCGTGCCGGTACGGACGGGGATGAATCATTCGGACGGGGGTTTGGGGAGGCCGTATCTTTTTTTACCTGTTGCCAGATTGCTGTCTGGTTGCCGAAAATTTTACTGAACCCTCTTACATCATCTCCGGTAAAGCCGGTATTCATTTCACCATATTTACCAAACTTACTGTTCATCAAATCATATGCCGACTCGATGCCAGTGATTTGAAAACGGTATGGCATCAGCTGTAAAAAAACATCGCCGGTTACATTTTGTTGTGAGTTTTCGAGAAAAGCTTCTATATCCCGCATTACCGGATCTAAAATCTGTCCTTCGTGCAGCCAGTTGCCGTAGAACAAAGCTAGCTGGTCTTTCCAGTTCAATTGCCATTTGGTTAACACATGTTTTTCCAAAGCATGATGCGCTTTTAAAATAATCATTGGTGCAGCCGCTTCAAAACCTACACGACCTTTAATACCTATGATTGTATCACCAACATGAATGTCTCTTCCGATTCCATAAGGCCCGGCGATTTGCTGCACATATTGAATAGCTTCGGAAGGATGACTAAATTCTTTTCCATCCACTTTTTTCAACTCACCTTTCTCAAATCCTAATTCCATCTCGCCTTTGGCGAGACCACTTACCGTTACCTGTGTTGGCCATGCTTCTTCGGGTAACATACCTTTTGATAAAAGTGTTTCCTTTCCTCCAACACTTGTTCCCCACAATCCTTTATTGATAGAATACATGGCTTTCTCAAAACCTGCCTGTCCGGCAGGCAGGTTAATTACTCCTTTACTTTTTAAATATTCAATCTCCTCTTCACGGCTCAGTTTCAAATCCCTGATTGGTGTAATTATTTCAATACCGGGAATCATGATCTGGAAAATCATGTCGAACCTTACCTGATCGTTACCTGCGCCTGTGCTTCCGTGTGCAACAGCATCGGCATTTAATGCCTTAGCATGTTCTGCAATATGCAAAGCCTGGCTCAACCTTTCTGCACTTACACTTAAAGGATAGCTGTTGTTTTTTAAAACATTGCCATAAATAAGGAACCGGATAATCCGTTCGTAGTAGGTTTTTACTGCATTTACTGCAGTGTGTGACTTTACGCCCAGGTCATAAGCATGTTTTTCTATTTTCACTAATTCATCTTCTGTAAAACCTCCGGTATTTACAATGATGCTGTGAACCTCATAACCTTTGTCCTGGCTAAGATATTTTACACAATAGGTAGTATCCAATCCTCCACTAAAACCTAAAACAACTTTTTTGCTCATGGATGAAATTTATTTTGAATAAAACAGTGATCTGAAAAATGATTTTCCTGATTGCTTTTTTCTAAAAGAATTCAGTAAACGACTTTGTTTGATCCGCATAAAACGTTCATAGAGTTTTGATTTCTCTTTAAATTCAGCAACCGTTTCTTCGGGTTTGTAATGATCTTTCGGATCGTATAACATGGCTGTGCAAAAACAGTTTTTCCTTTCCTTGCTCATTAAAATTTCATAATTCACACAGCTTTTACAACCGGCCCAGAACTCTTCATCCTGTGTCAATTCGGAATAAGTAACCGGTTCATAGGCTAGGTCAGAATTAATTTTCATAACGGCCAGTCCGGTGGTTAAACCAAATATTTTTGCTTCCGGATATTTAACCCTGGATAGATTGAAAATTTTCTGTTTGATGGCTTTGGCCACTCCGCTTTTACGAAATGCAGGTGCTACTATCAATCCCGAATTGGCTACATATTGTTCATGGCTCCAGGTTTCGATATAACAAAATCCTACCCAGATACCATCTTGTGTTGTTGCAATGACAGATTTTCCATCTTCCATTTTCTTGGCAACATATTCCGGTGTTCTTTGGGCAATTCCTGTACCCCTTGCTTTTGCAGAATTGGCCATCTCATCCGTAATGGTTACGGAATAATGAATATCATTGCTGTCTGCAATGCGAATAATAATATTTTGACTATCCAACTTTTAATGAATTAGGATGTGTTGAAAAAAAGATCAGCTATTTTGGGCAGTTATTCACTGATAGGGGCCATTCACAGAAGGCTCGGCCTACCAGCATCCGCGTCGGAGTTTTCTGGTAAAAAAAGAAATGGTACACAATGGCGCCTGCAGAATTTCTTCTTCAGTGCTTGTTAAAATATTCGTATTGAATTTAAAATTGTTCAATTTCTTTCATGCCTTTATTAGGTATGAATGGCAAAACTACAATTTTCTGAAAAAAGAGGCATTTTATTTTGATAAGGAAGCCATTTATGCATTGCAAATACATTAATTGGCTAGGTTTTAACCATAAACAAGTTTAAATATATCGCTATGGGTTAATTGTAATGAATATTTTCTTTTCAATTAATTTGTTGTGTGATAACATCTTGCTTTATAGTGAATGGTTATTTTACCTGGCAAGAATCAGAAAAATAGCGGTTCGTTTATGAATGTCAGGCGTTTCATTTTGCCAGTCTGAAATGGATTTAGTTTTAACCCATTCTGAATCCCCTGTCAGATCTACGGCAATGCAAAGTTGGGTTGATGAATCAGCATTTTTTAAAATCGTTTGAGTCATCTGATTATTCCGGTAAGGCGTTTCTATAAAAATCTGGGTGCATGATTTTTTTCGCGACTCCAATTCCAATTCTTTCAGTTTTTTTATTCGATCAGTTTCAGTGATTGGCAAATAACCCACAAATTGAAATTGTTGTCCGTTCATGCCACTTGCCATCAACGCCAATAAAATTGCACTGGGGCCAACCAAAGGTTTTACCTGTACATTCATTTTCTGTGCTTCTTCAACCAATATTTGACCGGGGTCGGCAATACCGGGGCAACCCGCTTCGCTGATAATTCCAATATTTTTCCCCTGGTTCAACAAGGATTTAAATTGGGCTTTCACTTTTTCTTCTGCATTATGAATAGTTATCCATTGATAATCATCAATAATCATTTCTTTCCAGATCTTTTTCAAAAACCGTCTGGCAGACCGTTCATTCTCCACAAAAAAAACAGAACAATCTGATACCGTATTTTTGATATATAATGGCAAAGCATCTAATCCGGATTCATGCAGAAAAGAAGGAATTAAATATACTTTTCCCGGAGTGCCCATACTTAAAGTGATTTTGCTTTATGCATACTGATAGTGGCTGCTATTACAGCATAAGAAGGAGCCAGCACCCAACCTATACCTATAAAAAAATGCATAATATAGAATACAATTCCATTGCCGATAGCCAACCCTTTGTGATTTGAAATAAAGGCAATGCTTTGCGAAGCGGATAGTTTATTTCTTTCGCTGCTGTAATCGAGCATGGAAAAACCATAATAATAACATTCAATAAATAAGGCTAACATCGGTATTACCCAACCGATAATCGGTATCAATGATAAAAATAAAAGAGAAACCGTATAAACGGTTTGCCACAACGAATTACGGACTGCTAATTGTACCCCTCTTAAAGCATCTTTCATTAATTGATTTATGCTGAACGGATAATCATTTCCTGAAATGATTGCATCCGTTTTTTCGCTGAGGTATGCATATATAGGTGAACCCACAATTAGCCAGATATACTTAAATAAAGAAAAATAAAAAAACATCAGAATCATCCAGAGGATAATTCCTGCAAAAGTGAAGAAGAAACCAAGCCAGCTGTTCTGAAATTTCTGAATCCAGTTGCTTAAGCCCGTAAAATTGGTCAGGTATTCAATAACGCCGGTAGCTGATTTGCCGAAAAAATACATGCTAACCATAAATAAGATAGCATAAATAATTCCGGGGATTAGAATCCATTTCCAAAGCTTGTGTTTCATAACAAGACGATGGGCTTCAAAATAAGATTGTATAGCGATGACGATTTCTTTCAGCAAAACTTACATTTGGGGTTAAATATATTTCATTCGAATCACTTTCAATGATTCAGGAATTTTCAATGTTATGAATAAACTTTCATTAAATTTTTACAGACGAGAAAATATTTTTCAAATATCCCTCGAACTGATCGGTAAAATCTTAGTTTCTCATATAAATGGAATAAGAACTTCAGGCAGGATCGTTGAGATTGAAGCATACAACGGAATAATAGATAAAGCATCGCATGCATACAATGGAAAACGGACTAAGCGAAACGAAACGATGTATGCCGAAGCGGGTAAAGCCTATATGTATATTTGTTATGGTATGCACGATATGTTTAATGTTATTACGAATGAGGAAGGAATTCCTCATGCCATATTAATACGGGCTATTGAACCGTTGGAAGGAATGGAAACCATGATGAAACGAAAAGGCTTGTCAGCGTTTACAAATAAACTAACCATTTGTCCGGGCAATTTGAGTAAGGCTATGGGATTGAATGTAGAGCAAGATGGTGAATTTCTGAATAGTAAAACGGTTTATATTGCCGAAGATGGTTTTCATTTTGATGAATCACTTATTTGTCGTTCGGCCAGAATTGGAATGACCAGTGCCGGAGAAGACAGTTTACAACCATATCGTTTTTATGTAAAAGGAAATCCTTTTGTAAGTTCGGCTCCCAGATAATTTCAACTAAAAAAAATAGTACAGGATGTTTCAAAAAAATCTTCGCATAGTTTCTTTAATTGGTGGTGCATTAGTAGCCTTGTTGTTTTTTTATTTAAACCCTCTGGGGTTAAATGATCATGCCGTCAAAGTGCTGTCTATTGCTATATTAATGGTCTCTTGGTGGGTTACAGAAGCTATGCCATTACCTGCAGTGGCTCTTTTACCTATCATTCTTTTTCCGCTGTTAAAAATTTCATCCATTGAAGAAACGGCATCACCATATGCCCATCCGATTATTTTTCTTTTTATGGGAGGGTTTATGATTGGCCTTGCTATTGAGAAATGGAATTTGCATAAACGCATTGCATTAAATATTGTAAGGCTTACCGGCACAAGTGGTAATAGAATTGTGTTAGGGTTTATTCTGGCAACCGGGCTTCTGAGTATGTGGTTAAGTAATACAGCTACCACCATGATGATGTTCCCGATAGCCCTTTCTGTCATTCATGTAATGAAAGGCAACAATAATATTGGAGGGAATATTCGAAACTTTTCTATAACCTTATTGATGGCTATTGCATATGCATCAAACTTCGGGGGTATTGCCACAATTATCGGTACTCCGCCCAATGTTGCTTTTGTTGGGTATATCGAAAAAAGATATAATCACGCCATTGATTTTATTGACTGGATGCTACTGTGTATGCCCATTGCCATTCTTTTAATGTTAAGTCTTTATTGGGTAATGACCAGATTGCTTTATCCAAATCATATCAAGAAGAGTGAAGCAACCAGCAAATTAATTCATGATGAGATTGATCAACTAGGCCCACTTTCCATAGCTGAAAAAAGAGTGTTGATTGTATTTTTATCTACCGCTTTTTTATGGATCAGCAAATCACTGATCAATCAAACAGGACTCATCAAACTGGATGATTCGATCATTGCCATGATGGGTGCATTAGCTCTTTTTATCATGCCTTCAGGAATGAAAGACAGTAAAGGTCCGGTACTGTTAGACTGGACAGATACAAAAAATATGGCTTGGGGAATTCTTGTTTTATTTGGTGGTGGCATCACATTGGCTCAGGCTTTGGAAAATGCCGGATTAATTGAACAACTCGGGCAATGGCTTGCTCAGTTTTCGGGTAATGGGTTGTTGCTTGTTTTTGCCATTACGGTTATTTCGGTTTTCTTAAGTGAACTAATGAGTAATGTAGCCCAGGTGATTGTTTTTGCTCCGGTTATTGCCGGACTTGCAGATGCATTGGGGATGAATCCGTTGTTGTTAGGAATTCCAATGACACTCGCTGCAAGTTGTGCCAGTATGTTGCCCATGGGTACTCCGCCAAATGCCATTGTTTTTTCAAGTGGAATGATCCGGTTGCATCATATGACAAAAACAGGATTTATTATGAATGTGATTTCTATCATTTTAATTACGTTGTTCAGCTGGTTTTTGATTCCACTATTAATCGGAGGTATCGGGTAAAACAGTTGTCAGAACTTTGGACAATTCAGTTTCCTTGCATTGGGATCTACCTGTTTTTTAATGTAGATCAGTGAAATTTCTGCACCACCTCTTGTATTCGAGCCGGGTTTTAAACTGCTGATATTTACATCGTATGTTGCTCCCAGATGAAATTCTCCAAACTCTAATCCGATATACGGTATGAAAGCATCTCCAATACGATACCATGCACCGGCATATAAATTAACGGGATAGAGTTCGTTACCGTTTGTATTCATAGAAAAAGCTGCACCGATGGAAGTATTCCTGGCATTCGCTTGTATACTATGACTGGCACTGAAGTGTAAATAATTATTAAATCCGGCAATGGGTATTCTTCCCCCAGCTTGCAATGTTGTACGGGGATCTAAAAGAAATTGAGCACCCTGAAAAGTTTCTTTGGGTCGGTTGATATGGTATATCGAAGCACCTAAATAAAAATTATTGTATCCGTTGGTGCTTCCATTATAAAATATTCCTGTATTTACATCAACGTATTTAATGTTTAATTGATCTTTAGTAAATAGTTCACTTGTCACACCTGTAAAACCATTGGTTGTTAATTGATCTTCAAAAACAACATTATTAATATCCAGTCTTTTATTCATAAAACCAGTTTGAAATCCGGCACCAATCTGATGATAACCATCTTCGTCCAAAGATTTATGATAGGAAAAAGAAAATGCAGCTGCATTATTTTGTAAAACTCCGTTTCCGCTTTTATCAGAAAATCCCATAAATCCGATCCCAAACTGATCATATTCAGGAATCTGATTTTTTAATATGCCCATATCTACAGAAGCCGTGGTAGTTGTAAATGCATTATTTATGGTGGGCCATTGATTTCGGTAATTTCCGGCAACCCGGTAAACACCATCAAACTTTCCGGTCAATGCCGGATTCAATGTTAATGGGGAAGCAAAAAATTGTGAAAAATTAGGATCCTGTGCCTTAACATTTAACATGCAGGCAAATAAAAATGAACTTGTGAAAAATAACTTTTTCAATCAATGATTTGAGCTTAGTAAATTACAAAATTAACTGTTCCTGAAAATGTTAATCTAAATTTCATGAAACAGAAAGAATAAATGCAGGGATAAATTTACATTTGAATTTTAGTTCCATAAGCCAGATCGCCGGCATCGCCCAAACCAGGTACAATATATCCTTTAGCAGTTAGTTCATCATCAATATCGCCACACCAGATCTTTACATTGGGTGCTTCTCTTTTTACATACTCAATACCAACGGTGCAGGCAATGGCAACAACAATATGAATTTCTTTTGGTCTGCCTTCTTCTTTTAAATAATGAATGGTTTTCACTAAGGAAGAACCCGTTGCAAGCATGGGGTCTGAAATAATCAGAATCCGGTTTTCAATTTCGGGACAGGAAATATAATCGAGGCTTATTTCGAAAGATCCGTCCTTATGATGTTTGCGGTACGCTGAAATAAACGCATTATCCGCTTTGTCAAAATAATTTAATAAACCCTGGTGCAATGGAAGACCAGCACGGAGAATGGTTGCTAAAACCGGTTGTTCCTGCAAAACTTTGGAAACAGAAATTCCCATCGGAGTTTGGATATCTACCTCTTCGAAAGGCAATGTCTTACTGATTTCATAAGCGATAACCTCACCGATTCGTTCCAAGTTACGACGAAAACGCATACGATCTTTCTGCATTTCTACATCCCTTAATTCACTAACCCAATTACTGATCAGGCTATGTTCTTCGCTTAAATTGACAACCATGGCTGAATTTTTAAAATAAAAAAATCTGTTTTTCTGCCGTCAGATAAAACTATTTTTGACAAATCTAACTTTAAAAAATGTATAACTAAAGCACATGGCTTTTTTTTAGAAGCCTATTGTATTAAAACATAATTATTAGCATGGTATATAGGGTAATTGGATTAATGAGCGGAAGCTCTTTGGATGGGCTTGATATTGTTTTTGCAGAATTTCAAGAGACCTCCGGTTTATGGGCATTTGAAATTAAAGCATCTGCCTGTTATCCGTATGATAAGGAATGGGAGCAAAAACTTAGAGATTGTATTCATTTGTCAGCCAGAGATTATCAGTTACTGCATACAGCATATGGCGAATTGACCGGTCAATTGGTCAATCGGTTTATCGAAGAAAATAATTTACAATACCGAATTCAGTTAATTGCATCACATGGGCATACCAGTTTTCATTTACCGGATAAAAAAATGACGGCCCAATTGGGTGATGGTGCCGCCATTGCAGCAGCAACCGGAATAAATGTGGTCAGCGATCTTCGGGCAATGGATATGGCACTGGGTGGTCAGGGTGCACCCATTGTTCCGATTGGAGAAAAATTATTATTTCCAAAAACTCAATTCTTTTTGAATCTGGGAGGTATTGCAAACCTTTCATTTCAAGATCAGGAGGGAAATAAAAATGTTCAGGCTTTTGATGTTTGCCCGGCAAACCGGGTTTTAAATTTATTGGCTGCCGATGCCGGGAAAGTTTATGATGCCGGAGGTGAAATGGCAAGATCAGGTACCGTGAATATTGATTTGTTGGAACTGTTGAATGAGTTGGCGTATTATAAAAAACCAGCTCCTAAATCACTTGCGAATGATTTTGGAACCGATACGGTTTATCCGTTGATAAAAAAAATGGGATTAAACATTGTTTATGAATTAAGAACTTATGTTGAACATATTTGTTTTCAGATTTGTGAATCGGTAAAGAACATGCATTCATCTAATTCAAAAATATTAATAACGGGTGGTGGGGCCTTCAATAATTTTCTGATTGAAATATTAAGCGAAAAATTGGAAGATATAAATATGCATATCGAAATTCCAGAGCCGGCCATTATCAATAATAAAGAGGCTTTGATCATGGGATTGATCGGTGTTTTAAGATGGCGGGAAGAAAACAATGTGCTGGCATCTGTTACCGGTGCAAAAAAAGACAGCATTGGCGGAGCCGTTTGGATTGGACAGGATGCCTGATCTGCTTCGGTTTCATAAACATTAAAAGGAAGCATTTCTTAAATAGGCAAATAAAATCAAGTACATTTAAGGTACTCTGTTAGTAGCTTTTTACACTAAATGTAAAAGTAAATGTCTACCGATTCTCAAAATAAGTTAAATGATATTGCTGCTTTTTCTTCCGAAAAAGAGAAGGCATATTTTAATCAATTACGAAATAATTTTCAGGAAGATTATTCAAAGGTATTTGCCGATAAACTCGGATTAAAAACAATTGTAGTTATACCCAGCTTAACGCTTGATCAGGAGATACTGGATAAGATAGATGGCATAGTGCATTACGAGGAAAGGTTGCTATGCATGCTGATGCTTTTACGTATGCCCCGTTCGCATGTTATTTATGTCAGCAGTACGGTTATCGATCCGGTTATTATCGACTACTACCTGCATTTGTTACCCGGTATCACCGGAAACCATGCTAGGAAACGGTTGCATTTATTGAGCTGTTATGATGCTTCTCATAAATCATTGACCGAAAAAATATTAGCAAGGCCACGACTTATTGAACGAATTAAAAACACAATCCCTGATGGTCATGTAGCACATATGGCTTGTTTCAATGTTACTGATTTGGAACGTACACTTTCGGTTAAACTGGGAATTCCATTGTATGGTTGCGACCCGGATAGTTTGTTTTGGGGAACAAAATCTGGCAGTAGACAGATTTTCCGGGAGGCCGGTTTACACATGCCGGAAGGGTTCGAAAACCTGAAAACAATAAAAGAAATCACCGAGTCACTTTGTAAATTAAAGAAAAAGAAACCCTCATTGAAAAGAGCTGTCATAAAACTAAATGACGGATTCAGTGGTGATGGGAACGCTATATTTCTGTATCCTGAAAATGCAATGGAGGATCTCGAAAAATGGATCATAGAAAACCTGGAGTGTAAATTAAAAATTGTAGCATCCAAACTTTCAATGGAACAATTTTTAGAAAAATTTGAAATGATGGGTGGCATCGTGGAAGAATTTATAGACGCCCTTGTGAAAGTGTCTCCATCCGTGCAATGTAAAATTGATCCGTTGGGTGAAATAGAAATTGTTTCTACACATGATCAAATTATGGGTGGAGAATCGGACCAGGTTTATCAGGGTGCTATTTTCCCTGCATCGCATGAGTATGCTGTTGATTTGGCAACATTGGGCAGGAAAATTGCCAATAACTTGAAAGACAAAAAAATCTTAGGAAGATTTGGTATCGATTTTATTTCGGTAAAAGAAAATAATACCTGCCCGGATGACCCTGTCGGAAGGGGGTGGGCACATTATCCAATAGAAATAAATCTTCGGAAAGGTGGTACCACACATCCTTTCCTGATGCTGCAGTTTTTAACCGATGGTTTGTATAATGAAAAAGACGGGAAATATTACACATCGAAAGGGAATTTGGTACGTTATTATTTCTGTTCGGATAATTTAAAAAGTGAAAAATATAAAGGACTTGTGCCACATGACCTGATTGATATTGCCATGATTCATGATTTGCATTACGATGGCACCTCGCAGGAAGGAGTGATGTTTCATTTAATTGGTGCTTTGTCGCAATTTGGCAAGCTGGGTGTTGTATGTATTGGCAGCAGCCCCGAAAGAGCAAAGGAATTTTACGAAAAAATAATTAGTGTACTGGATAATGAATGCTGATTTTTTTTAAAACCATATATAATTAGTTAAATGCCGCAATCCCGCCAACTTGCTGCCATCATGTTTACCGATATTGTCGGGTACACGGCCATGATGCAGCAAAACGAAGAGAAGGCAGTGGCAGTTATCAAACATTACAATGCTACACTTGAAAAATATGTGAGCCAATATAATGGTCAGGTATTAAATTATTATGGCGATGGAAGTCTTTGTATTTTTTCCAGCGCTACCGATGCGGTTAATTGTTCCTTAGCCGTACAAAAAGATTTGAAGACTGAACCGGTGGTTCCGCTTCGAATTGGTTTACACATTGGCGAAGTTTTTTTTGAAGATGCAAAAGCGTTGGGTGATGGAGTAAATGTGGCATCAAGAGTTCAATCGCTTGGACAGGAAAATACAATTCTTATTTCTGAAGAAGTCTATGATAAAATAAAGAACAATGCCTCCATTACTACCGTATCACTCGGGCATTTTGATTTTAAGAATGTAGATAAATTACTGGAAGTATTTGCACTGACAAATGATGGACTGTTGGTGCCGCAGAGAAAAAACATGGAAGGAAAACTAAAGAGTAAGAGCCATCAGAAACGAAATATAATTATGGCTCTTTCATTCATCTTGGTATTTGTGGCAACTTTTTTTATTTATAAAAAAATCTTTCCAAAAAATGATAAGGCTGAGATTGTTGACAAATCCATTGCTGTACTTCCTTTCCAAAACTTCGGTGAAGCCAAGGACGATGAGTACTTTAGTGATGGCATGACAGAATCGATCATCACCGATTTGGCCAAGATTCGTGGACTCCTCGTCATCGCCCGGAACAGTGTCTTCCAGTACAAAGGAAAGAATGTCGATGTTAAGAAGGTAGGCCAGAAACTGAATGTCGGTTACATCCTCGAAGGCAGCGTGCAACGGTCAGCCAACCGACTCCGCGTCAACGTCCAGCTCATCAATGTTTCCACAGGATTTCATGTTTGGGCGGACCGATACGATCGGGATATGAAGGATGTTTTTGCCGTACAGGATGATATCTCAAGTAACATCGTCTCGGCGCTCAAGATAACTCTGAAACCGGGCGATTCGTTGCCAGGTTCGACCGCATTGACTCAGAATCTCGAGGCATACGACACCTATTTACGAGGGATGTTCTACAGTCAGAGGCCAAATCGAACCGACAACGAGATGGCAATTCAGCTATTCGAGAAGGTGGTTGCGCTTGATCCTACATTCGCTCAAGGTTATTTGGCTCTTGCGAGGGTCTACACGAAACAGTCATTCACTTTCGACCCAAAGAAGGATTGGGAAGAGAAGGCACAACTCGAGCTTCAGAAAGCTCTTTCTCTTGATCCAAATCTGGCTGAGGCATTCGTTGCGAGGGGCCTGCTTGCCTGGACTCCCTCAAATCGTTTTCCGCATGAGCGAGGGATCAAAGAATTTCGTCGTGCCCTTGAGCTAAACCCAAATTTAGCAGAGGCACACGAACAACTCGGGGCAGTGTATAACCACATTGGTCTGCAGGACCAAGCCTTGGAGGAGCTGAATGCAGCCTTGCGCCTTGATCCGAATGCACTGTTCGCTTCGAATCAGAAAGCAATGGTCTACTTGTACCAGCACAAATACGACGAGGTTATCCGTCAGTTCGAAAGATATCCTGAGTTAACATCCGCCGTCCGCTATGTAGCTCTTTCAAAGGTGCCGGCACTTAGCTATCTTGGAAAAGACAGCGAAGCTATTTTGCTTGCCGAAGACCTTTTGAGGAGGGAATCAAACAACGAAGTTGCCGTGGGGGCATACGCACTTGCTCTTGCTCACGGTGGAGACCACAAAAGAGCTGAGGAGCAAATTGCACTGGCTATTCAACTGGGTCAGGACTTCGGTCACTTTCATCACGTACAGTACTTCATCGGATCTGCTTATGCCCTGATGGGAAAGAAGGCTCTGGCAATCAAGTGGCTGGAAAAGGCAGCGGACGAAGGGCTCCCAAGCTATCCGACGTTTGAAAAGGATCCGTTTCTGAGCAGCTTGCGGGATGAGCCGCGGTTCGTTGCATTCATGGAGAAGCTGAGGAAGCAGTGGGAGCAATATAAGGCGAGCCTATGATTGGTCAGACTGTGTGACACTATAAGTTCCTGGAGAAGTTAGGTGAGGGTAGAAAGGGTGTGGTGGAAATCCTTTTTTAAAAACCTGGAGGGTGATCCCCGGCATACTGTCTTTTTGAAGAAGATGAATTTGCCGTTAGATTAAAGTATCTTTTACAATATCTTTCCTAAAATAAATTAATCTTTTGTCTCAATCCCGCCAGCTCGCCGCCATCATGTTTACCGATATAGTCGGGTACACGGCTATGATGCAGACCGATGAGCAAAAAGCAGTGGCGGTCATCAAACATTATAATGCTACTCTCGAAAAATGGGTCACTCATTTTAATGGACAGGTATTAAATTATTATGGTGATGGAAGTCTTTGTATTTTCTCCAGCGCTACAGATGCGGTTAATTGTTCCATAGCCGTACAAAAAGATTTGAAGACTGAGCCGATGGTTCCGCTGCGCATTGGTTTACATATTGGTGAAGTTTTTTTTGAAGATGCAAAAGCATTAGGTGATGGAGTGAATGTTGCTTCAAGAGTTCAATCGCTGGGACAAGAAAATACAATTCTTATTTCTGAAGAAATTCATGATAAAATAAAGAACAATGCCTCCATTACTACCGTATCACTCGGGCATTTTGATTTTAAGAATGTAGATAAATCACTGGAAGTATTTGCGTTGACAAATGAAGGATTATTTGTACCGAAGCGGAAAAAACTGGAAGGAAAACTGAAGAAGAAAAATTTGCAAAAACGAAATTTAATTGCAGCGCTGTCGATTACCCTGTTCATTGTGGCAGCATTTTTTATTTATAAAAATTTCTTTGTTAATAATGATAATGTTGAAGTTGTTGATAAATCAATTGCCGTACTTCCTTTTGTTGATATGAGTGCCGGTAAAGACCAGGAATATTTCTCTGATGGACTTAGCGAAGAACTGTTGAATCTGCTGGCAAAAATTCCGGAACTGAAAGTGATAGGCCGTACTTCTTCTTTTTCTTTCAAAGGCAAAAATGAAGACTTACGTATCATCGGCGAGAAACTTGGCGTGGCTCATATACTGGAAGGAAGTGTGCAAAAAGAGGGTAATAAGATCCGCGTAACTGCTCAGTTAATAAGAACCGCTGACGGCTTTCATCTATGGAGCGAAAAGTATGATCGGGACTTAGAAGGTCTCTTTAAATTACAAGATGAGATAGCCGGTGCTGTGGTTAAAGAATTAAAATTGAAACTTCTTGCAGTTCCATCAAGCGCAAATTCTTCTTCCAATATCGAAGTTCATAATCTTATTCTGCAGGGGAATTATTTTTTTGATAAGATGGATAAAGAAAATGTTGCCAAAGCGGTTGATTTCTATACCCGGGCATTGGCTATTGACTCCACCGATGCGCTTGCGTGGGGAAAACTAGCCAATGCTGTTTCAAGACAGGTATGGCAAAATTATGTTGACCGCAACACGGGACGTGAAAAAGCAAGGAATGCAGTCCTGAAGTCAATAGCACTTAATAAAAATCTTGCCATAGGTTATATTGAACTAGGCGATCTGAAATTGTACACGGAGTTCGATTGGAAAGGTGCTGAAGACAACTATCAGAAAGCATTGAGCCTCGAACCTGAAAATCCCGACGCATTATATGGCCTGGGAGGAGCTTTATATTTTGCCATAGGCCGGTGGAATGATGCTATCCGTATAATGAAAAAATCTATTGAGCTTGATCCGCTTAAACCAATCAGTCATTTAAATCTTGGCAATATACTGATACATGCCGGCCGCCCCGATGAAGCTATAACCTATTTTAAAAAAGTACTTGAATTGGATCCCCAGTTTCAAAGGGCTCACCTGTATTTGGGCAGGAATTACTTATTGTTGGGAAAACCCGAAATGGCTTTAAAGGAAATGCAGCAGGAAAATATCGAAGTGTTCAGGGTTTTTGGAATGGCACTTGCCTACCATGCTGCAGGCAAAAACAAAGAAGCGGACGAAGCAGTAAAAGATTTCACTGACAGATTTCAAAATGACTGGAATTATCTTTTGGCTGAGCTGTATGCTTATCGGGGAGAAACAGACAAAGCTTTTATATGGTTGGAAAATGCCTATCGCAAAAAAGAGGGCTGGCTTGTTTTTCTTAAAGGCGATCCACTTTTGAAAAACCTGGAGGGTGATCCACGTCATAAAACTTTTTTGAAGAAGATGCATTTGCCGTTAGATTAAAATTAGTTTTACAATATCTTTTATAAAATAAATCTTTTGTCACAATCCCGCCAGCTCGCTGCCATTATGTTTACCGATATCGTCGGTTACACTGCTTTAATGGGGAATGACGAACAAAAAGCATTTGCCATTCTTACTAAAAACAGGAATTTACAAAAGCCCATCATCGAACAATTTAATGGACAATGGATTAAAGAATTGGGTGACGGGGTAATGGCCAGTTTCAATACGGTAAGTGACGCAGTAAATGCAGCCATCAAGATACAGGAAGCATGTAATGAGGCAAAAGATTTTAAGTTGCGCATCGGTATTCATCTGGGCGAAGTGGTTTTTGAAAACGATGATGTTTTTGGTGACGGTGTAAATATTGCATCCCGTATACAATCTATTGCTGCACCCGGCGGCATCTATATTTCCGAATCAGTATATAATAATGTCAGTAATAAAGAGGCCATCACTACAGAGTTTGTGAAAGTAGAGCATCTAAAAAATGTAAAAGAGCCGATACGAATTTACCGGGTGATAACCGGTTTTGAAGATGCTGTTAGTAAACAGAAGCATGTTGTTAAAACAAAAAGTAAAAAAGCAATCCTAATCGCTGCGGCATTGACTGTATTAGCGATAGCAACTGTTTTTATGTTCACTGATTTAATATTTCCGAAAAAAAGCATTGCAACGGAAATAAAGTCTTTGGCTATAATTCCTTTCGAAAATTTACATCATGACAGCACATTGGCTTATTTGGCCGATGGTATGCCAGAAAATCTCATCAACCGATTTTCTTCAATGGAGGGAATTAAAGTTTTTGCCCGGTCAGCAACTTTTGGATTGGCTGATTCAAACCGCAATGTTCAAAACTTGCGCAAACTGCTGAACGCCGATATGGTATTAACCGGGCGGTTGCAGAAAAAAGGAGATGGATATTTTTTAAATTGTGAATTGGTAGATACAAAAAATCAAAACCTGATTTGGGGAAATAAATATGAATTAAGAACAACAGATGTTTCCCGGATTGAAGATTCCATTATCACGGCCTTACTCGACCCGTTGAAAATATCATTGATCAGTAAATCAACAATCAATCAGCAGAAAAAGGTCGTTAATCCTTTGGCATATGCCGAATACCTGAAAGGAAGGTATCTAAGTTATGGGTCTACAGCAGAAGAATCAGAAAAGGCATTGTCTCATTTCAGGGAAGCCATCCGGATAGATCCAAAGTATGCAAAAGCATATGCGGCAATTGCCAACGAGAAAGTTAACCAGGCTCTTTTTTCTACAGCCAGTAAAAATGAAATTGTTAATGAAGCAAGAACAGCATTAGAAGCAGCTAAGGCTTTGGATCCTTATTTGGCAGACATTTATTCTACCGAAGGTGCCTTAAAATTTTATTATGATTGGGATTGGCAGGGTGCTGTAAATTCTTATAAAAAAGCACTGGAACTGGACCCGGGGAATGCAACAATTTATATCAGGTATTCTGCAACATTAGCAGATGTTGGCAGGTATAAAGAAGCACTGCCATTGGCAGACAAAGCAGTAGAACTCGATCCAATTTCTATTTCCAGCTTACACAACCAGGGTTGGGTAAATATGCTTGCAGGTAATTACAAAAAAAGCACGGAAGCATTTGGTAAAGCGCTGGAACTGCATCCCAACTGGATATGGGGCCATATGAAAAAAGCTCAAGGACATGTTTTTCTTAAAGAATATGACAAAGCATTATTATTAGCCAAAAGGGCAGAATCATTGTTTAAAGATGGTTGGGGATCCGAATTACTGCAGGCAACACTGGTATTTATTTATCAACATTGCAAGGAAAAAGCAAAGGCAGATTCGGTAACAAACCGTTTCTTAAAATACGCTGCTGAAAATACTGTAGAAGATCCCTTTACTCTCGCCTCTATTTATGTCAGTAAAGGCGATTATAAAAAAGCTCATGAATGGGAAGAGAAAACGATAGAAAAAAAATCTCTTTCAGCATATCTCATGAACATACCATTAATATATAATAAAGAATATTTTCAAAGTGCGGCACATCAAAGCATTCTTAAAAAAATGGGATTTGTAAAATAAAAAGTAGAACCTTTCGGGTCCTACTTAAAGTTAGATTGTAACACATTTGCCAACAACAATCATGGATCGTTTAATGTTTACCACAATGGCATTTACCAATTTCTTCTGTTTCTCCGAGCATAGGTAAATACTCCGCATTTTTAAAAAGTTCCCATGCAAATTTTGATCTTGGTTTATTGTAATTGCCAATTTCATTCATGGTTTCTGCATCATACAACCTGCCATTTACCATCGTGTATTTTATAAACTCGGTATTGTAAATATTATCTAATGGATTTTTATCCATTACCAAAAGGTCGGCGAGTTTACCCACTTCAATAGATCCGATCCAGTTATCCAATCCCAAGGTTTGTGCAGGATTAATGGTCGCAGTTTTCAATGCCTGGTGGTTGGTCATGCCGCCCTGGGCCATCATCCATGTTTCCCAATGTGCACCTAAGCCCTGCAGTTGTCCATGTGCACCCATATTTACTTTGACGTCTGCATCCGTTAATTTTTTCAAGCTTTTTGAAACAAGGATATGACCATTTATATATTCTTCTTCGGGCAACATGGTGCGGTGACGGCTTCTAGTATCAATAATGGCACGGGGTGTAAAACGCAGCAGCCTTTTCTTTTCCCAAACATTGCTGTGCTGGTACCAGTAATACTCACCACTTACCGAACCATAGGAAACAATCAAGGTTGGTGTGTAAGCTGTGCCCGAATTTTTCCAAAGTTGAATCACGTCATCATGCAAGGTGGCAATGGGCATATTATGTTCGATGGTTGTATGCCCGTCAAGAATCATGGAAACATTATGAAAGAAAAAAGAACCTCCTTCCGGAACCACTTCTATGTCCAGTTCTTTTGCAGCCTGCATTACCATTTGCCGTTGATCACGGCGGGGTTGGTTATAACTTTTTACAGAGAATGCACCGAAAGCTTTTGTTCTGCGAATGGCACTTCTTGCATCATCAATATTATTTACAAGAGCTTTGAAATTTCCATCAGCACCATATAAAATAGTACCGGTAGAAAACACTCTCGGTCCGGTGGTCAATCCGGCTTTTTGTAATTCGCTTTGTGCAAAAACCCATTCTGTATTGGCCGACGGGTCATGCATGGTCGTAACACCATAGGCAAGGTTGGCATAATACGGCCAAAACTGTTTTGATGTCAACCCCGAATTAAAATGATT
>JAYWCV010000156.1:0-10065 GCA_043780275.1 Chitinophagaceae bacterium | reverse complement strand
TTTAAACAGAATAGTATATTTATAGTCTTAACTTTTTTCCCAACAAATAAATTAAAACGAAAATGAATTTTATAGAATGGATTAGTCAACCATGGCCATGGTATGTTGCGGGTCCTTTGATTGGGCTTACTGTACCGGCTTTATTTTTAATTGGAAATAAATCCTTCGGTATTTCCTCTTCCTTACGACATGTATGTGCTGCATGTCTTCCTGCCAAAATTCCTTTTTTTATATACGATTGGAAAAAAGAAATATGGAACCTTTTATTTGTTGCCGGTATTTTGATAGGTGGCATTTTGGCCGTTCGTTTTTTCAATAACCCCAATCCGGTTGCCATCCATCCCGATTTAATGAAGGATCTGAATCAGTATGGCATTACTGATTTTAGAGGGCTGGTACCTGTCGAACTTTTTAGTTGGGGAAATCTTTTTACCCTAAAAGGATTTATCATGATTGTGGTAGGAGGTTTCCTGGTTGGATTCGGTACCCGTTATGCAGGTGGCTGTACTTCGGGTCATGCTATTTCCGGCCTTTCACAGTTACAGTGGCCATCATTGGTAGCTACCATGAGTTTTATGATTGGAGGTTTTCTGGTAGCTAATTTTGTCATCCCTTTTATTCTTTCTTTATAAAAGGTCACATTCAAAACAAATAATAAAACAATGGAAAATACAGATACTATAAAGTCAGCAAATCAGCATAAAGAATTTTTAGAAACCAATACCGATTTCGAAACAAGGTCTTTGGATTCAGTTTGTGTCAATGAGTCTGCATTGAATCACCCTGCCTGGTATAATTTAAAATACATAGTAGCTGGTGTTGTATTCGGCATTTTTTTAGTAAAAGCCGAAGTCATTTCCTGGTTCAGGATACAGGAGATGTTCAGGCTGGAGAGTTTTCACATGTATGGAGTAATAGGTTCAGCTGTAATGATTGGTGCTTTATCTGTCTGGCTGATCAAGAAGTTTAAGGTAAAAACCATTTATAACGAACCTATTGAGTTCGTTGATAAAAAATTCAGCAAAGGGCAGGTTTACGGTGGTTTAATATTTGGTTTTGGATGGGCTATTACCGGTGCATGTCCCGGACCACTATTTGCACAATTAGGAACAGGTGCAACTGTGATTGCCGTAACATTGCTGAGTGCCATAGCCGGTACTTGGGTATATGGGTATTTCAGAGATAAGCTTCCTCATTAATCGAACTTGTCAAGTGTTTATTTCATATAAGAAGGATCATTTTTTATTTAGCCCGATGATATATTTCATGTAAAAGTTGTTGTTCACACATTAACTTTGGCCACCATGAATATGTCCTCCGTAAATAAATCAAACAGATATGTTGCAACCTGGATTTTCATTGGCGTTGCCATGCTGATCATTCAGGTATTGTTGGGCGGTATCACCCGGCTAACGGGATCGGGATTATCCATCACACAATGGGAGGTAATAACAGGCGTTATTCCACCAATTACTGAATCACAATGGGTACAGGAGTTCTCCAAATACCAGCAATCGCCGCAGTTTCAATACCTGAATTTTCATTTTACAATTTCCGATTTCAAATTTATTTTTTTCTGGGAATGGTTTCACCGCTTATGGGCAAGACTGATCGGTCTTGTTTTTCTGATTGGTTTTTTCTGGCTGCTGAAAAAGAAGCATCTGAAAAAAGAAATGATCAAACCATTATTGATCCTCTTTCTTTTAGGAGCCTTACAGGGAGCAGTAGGTTGGATCATGGTTGCCAGCGGACTGACAGGCGATGCTATTTATGTGCGTCCAACTAAATTGACTTTGCATTTTATTTTTGCCATGGTATTAGTGGTAGCAGCTTTCTGGTTTGGTTTGAAACTGATAGTACATGATAAATCAAAATTTCAAAATAAAACCTTGAGTTTGCTGACCAATAGCATGATTTTCGTATTGACTGTTCAGCTGAATTTCGGAGCTTTGATGGCTGGACATAAAGCTGCAACAGCCGCACCAACATGGCCCGGTATCAATGGGTCTTTTTTCCCCGAGTCGCTTTTTAGAATCAATCCATGGCTGATGAACTTCATTGAAAATACACAGATGATTCATTTCGTACACCGTAACCTGGCATATGTTTTAGTTGTGCTTACTATAGCATGGACATGGCAGGCACTAAAAATTAAAACTTCTTCATCCCTTCTGAATAAATCTATTTTTTACCCGGTAGTTTTAGTAAGCATCCAGGTTCTGCTTGGTATTGCCGCATTACTGACTAGTGTAAAAATTATTCCCGGCCATTGGGCCATGTTTGAATGGATGGCACAGTTGCACCAATTAGTTGCCATGCTGTATTTATTGTCACTTGTTTTAATGTCGTATCTGTTAAATTTCAAAAAAAATAATTAGCAACTCTTCAATTCAGGTTTGATGGTAGAATTTATAGATAGTATATTTAATTACTAATCGATTATTCATTTCCAGCTTAACGCTATCTTGATGAAAGCTTTTCTGCGAGGTTTTATATATTCTTTTCCGGTTCAATTGTTTTTTCTGCACATCAGAAAGTACCAGATATTGCTTTTTTTCTGGATCATTTTTATGGCCATTATCAGTGGGGGGATGTTGAAGAATTTCGGCGCAGATTCCTTGTATCTGGCCCCCGAATACCTGGGAGCAACCAATTCGTTCAGTTTTGCCATAGTAGGGATTTCAATCGGCATATTCACCATGAGTTGGAATATTACCACCTTCATTTTATTTACAAGACATTTTAAATTTCTGGCAACAACCACAAATCCTTTTTTAAAATACTGTATCAACAATAGTATCGTTCCGGTCATTTTTTTGTTATACTATTTTTTCAAAGCATTTTCATTTAACCGGTTTAAGGAGTTATTGCCCTTTTACGATGTAATATTTCTGGCTATTGGATTTATAGTTGGATTAATGTTCCTCTTAATCATTTCATTTTTTTACTTTTTTGGTGCCGACAAAACAATTTTCCGCACCATGTTGCCTATCATCAATGATCCGAAAGGGTATATTACTCACTTGCAAAATAAATCTGTTTCCTATACGGAAGGCCGGGCTTTAAAAGTGGAGTGGTACCTCGATTCACCATTCTTTCATATAAAAAAACCAAGAAATGTTTCTCATTATACGCAAAGCTTTATCGACACCGTTTTTAAACGACACCATTTTGCTGCCGTAATCTCTATGTTTATCGCCTTCATTTTTCTTTTGGTTATCGGGTATTTTCTCGACATGAAAATTTTCCAGATTCCGGCGGCTGCCAGTATCACCATTTTTTTTGCATTATTAATAAGTGCCTTTGGTGCCTTCGCTTATTTTCTCGAAAGCTGGGGAATTCCCATTTCCATCACACTTCTTTTGCTGGTAAATTTCTTATATCAAAAAGAGCTGATAGACCCTCGAAATAAAGCGTATGGGTTAAATTATCAAAACAAACATGAACGGCCGGAATATTCAAAACAAGCTTTGTTTGGCATGGTTAATAAAGACAGTATTGAAGCTGATCGAAAAAACATGATCCGCATTTTAAATAACTGGAAAGCAAAACAAACAGAAGACAAGCCGCAAATGATCATATTGAGTGTAAGTGGTGGCGGTCATCGAAGTGCTGCATTTACCATGAAAGTCTTACAGGAAATTGATAAGGGTACAAATGGGAGTTTTCTTAAAAAAACAGCACTGATCACCGGTGCTTCAGGCGGTATGTTGGGTGCAGCATATTTCCGTGAGTTATATACGCTGCGAAAAAATGGAGAAGAAATAGATTTGCAGAATGAAAAATATATACAAGATATCAGTGGCGATTTGTTGAATCCGATGTTCTCTTCATTTGTTGCCCGTGATCTGATTTCACCAGCACAAAAATTTCAGGTAGGAAAATATTCTTATATAAAAGACCGGGCTTACGCATTTGAAATGAAATTAAATGAGAATACCAAAGGATTGTTAAATAAACAATTAAAGGATTATAAAAAAGCTGAATCAGATGCGGATATACCACTGATGTTTTTAAATTCAGTGATTACACGAGATGGCCGTAAAATGATCATCAGTACACAGCCTATCCGTTTTATGATGCAGGCAAGGCAGGATTATAAAAGCTATGAGGAAATGGATCCGGATGCAATTGACTTTGTAAGCTTTTTTAAAAACCAGGATCCGTATAATCTACGGATGCTTACTGCACTACGGATGAATGCAACTTTTCCTATTGTGTTGCCCAATGTTTGGTTACCCTCCAGTCCGATAATAGATGTAATGGATGCAGGTATTCGGGATAATTACGGACAGGAAACTTCTTTACGGTTTCTCGAATCCTTTGACGAATGGATTAAGGAAAATACCAGCGGCGTTGTTATTATTCAGATCAGAGACAGAGGCGTAGGTGGCTGGGAACATCCATTTTTAACAAACGATATCAGCGGTCATTTGGTAAAGCCTTTTTTTCTTTTACAATACAATTGGTATAAGCTGATGGATTATAGCCAAAATGATATGTTGAGTTATTTTTCAGAAAACAAGGACCACAATATTCGTAAAGTAATTTTTCAATACTCTTCTACAAATGAGGAAAACAAAGCGGCTTTGAGCTTTCATCTCTCTCAACGGGAAAAAAATGACATTATCAACTCAATTAAAAATGTGGAAAATGAAAAAAGTTTTAAAGTATTAAAAGCATTGCTGAATTTCTGATATAAAATAAAACCGGCTGGTTATAAAAAAAAGTTTAATTTAGCGGTTCTAAATAATATGAAAAGACATTTACACATACATCATCATTTCTTTCCTCAAGGGGTAAGCTGGTATAGTATTGTGTAATTATTATAAACAATATTAATCGAAGGGCTTACCAAACAGGTAAGCCCTTTTTTATTTTAAGTATATGAAACTGAAAATAGCTATACAGAAATCGGGTCGTTTATTCGACGACTCCATCAAGTTGTTAAAAGAGTGCGGAATTGAATTCAGTAACGGTGTAAATAAGCTCCGGGCCGAAGCAACTAATTTTCCACTAGAGGTACTTTTCCTTCGGGATGATGATATTCCCCGTTATGTTGCCGACAAAGTTGCCGACATAGGTATTGCCGGACTGAATGTAGTTGCTGAAAAAGCATTGATGGTTGAGCAGGTGATGCCATTGGGTTTTGGCAAATGCCGTTTATCCATCGCTGTAAAAAAGGAAGAAAATTATACGGGACTGACCTGGCTGCAGGATAAAAAAATTGCAACGAGTTATCCGGTCATTTTACAGGCATTCCTGGATGAAAAAAAAATCATTGCCGAAATTCATGAGATCAGCGGTTCGGTAGAAATTGCACCAGGCATCGGGCTGGCTGAATGTGTTTGCGATCTGGTGAGTTCCGGAAGTACGTTGTTTTTAAATGGACTAAGAGAAGTGGAAACCATCATGTATTCGGAAGCCGTACTGATCTCATCACAAAATCTTGATACGTTGAAACAAGCCATATTAGCAAAACTTTTGTTCCGCATTCATGCAGTAAAAAAAGCAAAGCGAAATAAATACATCTTACTCAATGCGCCGGATAAGAATTTGGAAGCAATCTGTAAAATTTTGCCTGGCATGAAAAGCCCAACCATACTGCCTTTGGCAGAAGAGGGTTGGAGTTCGGTACACTCTGTTGTACAGGAAGATGATTTCTGGAGCATCATTGAAGCGTTGAAAAATCAGGGTGCACAAGGTATCCTAGTAGTGCCAATCGAAAAAATGATAGTATGATAAGTATTGTAAAATACCCAGAGAAGCGAAGTTGGTCTGCCCTGTTAAAAAGGCCTGCACAGGATTATGGTCAGTTGATGAATGTTGTTGCTGAAATTATGAATGCCGTTAAACAAAACGGAGATGCAGCAGTAAAGCAGTTTACAAAAAACTTTGATGGAGTCAATGTCGGGTCATTAACCATAGAATCTTTAGAATGGAATGCAGCATCAACTATTCCGGATGAATTAAAAAAAGCCATTGATGAAGCCTATGAAAATATCTGTAAATTTCATGCACTGCAACAAAGTCCGGAGATAAGAAGCGAAATAAAACCGGGTGTTGTTTGCTGGCAAAAATCTGTTCCAATCCAGAACATTGGTCTGTATATTCCGGGGGGAACTGCAGCATTGTTTTCAACAGTTTTGATGCTGGGAATTCCGGCACAAATTGCTGGTTGCGGAAACATAACCCTTTGCACACCTCCGGGAAAAGATGGCTTCGTTCATCCCGCTATTCTTTATGCTGCAAAAAAATGTGGCATTGAAAATATAATAAAAGCCGGTGGAGCACAGGCTATTGCTGCATTGGCTTTTGGAACGGAATCAGTCCCTAAGGTGGATAAGATATTTGGACCGGGGAATGCATATGTTACTTGTGCAAAAATGATGGTACAGGAATTTGGCATTGCCATAGATATGCCGGCTGGTCCTTCAGAATTATGCATTATTGCAGACGAAACAGCTGTTTCAGAATTCGTAGCTGCTGATTTATTATCGCAAGCCGAGCATGGAGCCGATTCACAAGTAGTGTTGATCAGTAATCAGGAAAATTTGTTGGAGCAGGTTGCAAACGAACTGGAGAAGCTATTAATTGATTTACCACGAAAAGACATTGCAAAAAAATCGTTGGAAAAAAGTTTAATGATTTTAGTGAATGATCTGGATGAAGGTATGGAACTGGTCAATGCATATGCTCCTGAACATCTGATCATATGTAGTAAGGAGAATGATCATCTTATTGCTCAGATAAAGAATGCCGGATCGGTATTCATTGGAAATTATTCTCCCGAAAGTGCCGGTGATTATGCTTCAGGAACTAATCATACGTTGCCAACCAATGGCCATGCCCGTGCATACAGCGGTCTGTCATTAGATAGTTTTTGTAAAAAAATAACCTTTCAGGAAATTACACAAAGTGGGTTAGCACAAATAGGAAATACCATTCAAACGATGGCCAGGGCAGAAGGTTTGGATGCACATGCCCGTGCAGTAGGAATCCGGTTAAAAAATATGCGTTCATGAAAAAATTCAACCTCGACTTATTGATCAGGGAAAATATCCGGAGGATGAAACCCTATGCTTCTGCCCGATCGGAATTTGATGGGATGGCCAATGTATTTCTGGACGCAAATGAAAACAGTTTGGGCTCTGCATCCAATAAACTCTACAACCGTTATCCCGATCCTCTTCAAAAAAAACTTCGGCAGAAAATTGCAGTATTGAAGCGTCTGGATCCATCTCAAATTTTTCTTGGTAACGGCAGCGATGAACCGATTGACTTATTGATCCGTGCATGCTGCGATCCCGGACAGCATAATATCATCATCATGCCGCCAACATATGGCATGTACGAAGTGGCCGCAGCAATCAATAATGTGCACATTTACAAAGTGCCGTTGACTACTTCGTTTGAAATAGATACAAAGAAAGTACTGGATTCAGTTGATGAACAAACCCGGATTATTTTTATTTGTTCGCCCAATAATCCAACAGGGAATTTGATGGACAGAAAATCAGTCAAAGAAATTTTAAATGCTTTCAGTGGTTTAGTGGTGGTAGACGAAGCTTACATTGATTTTTCATCCGGGAATAGTTTTCTTCCTGCGTTAAAGGATTTTCCAAATCTTATCGTGTTACAGACTTTTTCTAAAGCATGGGGATTGGCAGCATTACGATTAGGTATGGCTTTAGCTTCCGAAGAAATTATTAATTTGTTGAATAAAATAAAACCTCCGTATAATATTAATAACGCCACCGCCGAACTGGTATGTGATGCATTGGATGACAGGCTTTTTATTAACAAATCAGTTTCCCTGATAAATATTGAACGGTCCAGATTGACTAGGCTACTTTCAACAGTAGATGAGGTTGAAAAAATATTTGAGTCAGATGCGAATTTTTTACTGGTAAAAGTAAAGCAGGCTGATGCTCTTTATCAATACCTCATAGGTCTGGGTATCATCGTCCGGAACAGAAGCAATGAACTGCATTGCTCGGGTTGCTTACGAATTACTGTAGGAACAGTAGAAGAAAACGATCAGTTAATTAATGCAATAAAAAAATTCAAATCATGAAGAAAATTTTATTCATAGACCGGGATGGTACCATCATCAAGGAACCTCCGGTTACTTTTCAGGTGAACGGTTTAGACCAACTGGAATTTTTACCATATGCAATCAGTAATCTGCGAAAAATTGCTGAGGAACTCGATTATGAGTTGGTCATCGTAACCAATCAGGATGGCTTGGGCACTTCATCAAATCCTTTAGAAAATTTTGAAAAAATTCAGGAGAAGATGCTCACTATATTGAAAAATGAAGGTGTTGAATTTGCTGCGATTCATATTGACAGTTCTTTTGAAAACGAGAATCTGCCAACCCGCAAACCGGGCATCGGCATGTTGCAAAAATATTTTTCTCCTCCATATGACCTGAAAAATTCAGTAGTCATTGGCGACCGATTGACCGATGTACAACTGGCCATCAACCTGGGTTGCCACTCCGTTTTAATTCTGGATAGAGAAGTTGAATCAGACATAAAACCTGAATTAATTACAACCGATTGGAATCGTATTTATGAATGGTTGCGTAAGCCACCAAGGTCTGTAACCCACAGCCGGATTACTTCAGAGACGTCGATTCAAATACAATTGAACCTGGATGGAACTGGTAAATCCATAATCGAAACCGGGCTTGGATTTTTCAATCATATGCTCGAACAGATTTCGAAACATGGCCATGTAGATTTGATTGTTCAGACAAAAGGTGATCTGCACATTGATGAACACCATACGATTGAAGACACAGGCATTGCATTGGGTGAAGCTTTTAATAAAGCAATCGGTGATAAAAAGGGATTGGACAGATACGGATTCTGTTTGCCCATGGATGATTGCCTGGCACAGGTGGCCATCGATTTTGGCGGACGGAATTGGATTGAGTGGGATGTAAAATTTAACCGGGAGAAAATCGGAGATATGCCAACCGAAATGTTTTTCCATTTTTTTAAATCATTCAGCGATGCGGCCCGTTGTAATATCAATATTAAAGCCGAAGGGGAAAACGAACATCATAAAATAGAAGCCATCTTCAAGGCCTTTGCCAAAGCTTTGAAGATGGCGTTTGCCCGTACCGGAAACATGAATCAGATTCCATCAACAAAAGGAATATTATGAGCTATACAGCCATTGTAAAATATAATGCAGGCAATATCCGATCGGTAGAACTGGCCCTGGAACGATTGGGAAAAAAAGCAATCGTTACAGATGACGGGGAAACATTACGAAATGCAGGCCGGGTGATATTTCCCGGTGTAGGTGAGGCATCATCAGCAATGAACTATTTGCAGCTAAAAGGCCTGGATAAACTATTGCCAACATTGACACAACCGGTACTGGGAATTTGTCTGGGGATGCAATTGCTTTGTCAACATTCGGAAGAAGCAGATACCCAATGCCTGGGCGTATTCGATCATGAAGTAAAAAAATTCATTGGTTCATCAAAAATTCCACATATGGGTTGGAATACCATTGAGCAAACAGCGAACCCTTTATTTAATAGCATTACCGAAAATCCGTTCATGTATTTCGTGCATAGTTATTATGCCGGGTTGGGTAAACAAACTGCGGCAGTAACAGATTATATCATTCCTTTCAGTGCAGCTTTGCAAAAAAATAATTTCTATGGAGTGCAGTTTCATCCGGAGAAATCGGGTGATTTGGGTGAACAATTACTTAAAAATTTTTTAGCATTATGATTGAGATTATTCCGGCCATCGATATAATCAATGGGTGCTGTGTACGGCTTACCAGGGGCGACTTTGACCAGAAAATTGTGTATAGCAATAAACCGGAAGATATAGCTAAAAGATTTGAGGATGCCGGTATTAAGCGGCTGCATCTGGTAGATCTGGATGGAGCTAAAACCGGCAAACTGGTTAATTTGGATGTGCTGAAAAAAATTGTATTAACCACTTCACTGGATATTGATTTTGGTGGAGGAATTAAAACAACGGGGGATGTGAAAGAAGTTTTAGCTGCCGGGGCTAAATGGGCCACCATCGG
>JAYWCV010000155.1:0-4610 GCA_043780275.1 Chitinophagaceae bacterium | reverse complement strand
CAGTAACTTTAATCCCAATCCATTATTCCCTTTGGGTAAAATGTCTTTTTCTTCAGAAGTATTAAAATATATTGGTTGAGGTTGATTCTTAAATATTTCCCTAATTTTTTTTTCTGCATCGGGCCATTGAATATTTTCTGTCAGCCATTTTTCGCATTGCTGATCGATGGCTGCATTCATAAAAAAAGCCAGAACCATCGGTGCCGGCCCATTGATGGTCATGCTCACCGATGTCATCGGGCTCGACAAATCGAAACCGCTGTATAATTTTTTTGCATCATCAACCGTTGCAATACTTACGCCGCTGTTCCCCACTTTTCCATAAATGTCCGGTCTCTTCGCCGGATCCTCACCATAAAGTGTAACCGAATCGAAGGCTGTAGATAAACGCTTTGCCGGTTGCCCGATAGAAACGTAGTGAAAACGTTTATTTGTTCTTTCCGGACCACCTTCGCCGGCAAACATTCTTGTCGGATCTTCACCTTCCCGTTTCAATGGAAATACGCCGGCCGTGAAAGGGAAATGTCCCGGCGCATTTTCTTGTGCCTGCCATTTTAATATATCTCCCCAATCCTTGTATTTAGGCAAAACCACTTTTGCAATTCTAGTACCCGACAAGCTTATCGAGGTCATGGGTTGTTTTAGAACCTTATCCCTCACTTTATATTCATAAAAATCTTCCTGATATGCATCTATTTTTCCAGGCCAGTTATTGATGAGCTTTCTGCTAACCGGGGTAAGTTGCTCTTCAAAAAATATATACAGATCCTGTAAACCTTTTTCAATCTCCGGACTACCGTTTCCGTTGGATGCATTCCGGATCATTTCCAAAGATCCCTGTAACTGATACAATTTTGTTGCAATAGCACACTGATCTTTTACCAGTTGATCGTATTCTTTTATTGTCTCGGCAATTTCACTCAAATAACGAACCCTTGAAGCCGGTATCACCGCTTCGCTTCCAAAGCCACGAACAACTTCCTTATTTTCATTCGATCTTTCTCCAAACATTACTTCGGTTATCTTTTCTACTGATTCCATCAGCATGTTGAAAAGTTTATTCACCCCAGCATCATTGAATTGTGCGGCAATTGTACCTACTATCGGAAGTTCTTCATCTTTTGCCTGAAATAAAACATGATTTCTTTTGTACTGTTTCCGTACATCTGCCAGGGCATCTAATGCGCCGGCCTTATCAAATTTATTGATGGCAATTACATCGGCATAATCAAGCATATTGATTTTCTCCAGTTGAGATGCTGCACCATATTCCGGTGTCATTACATATAAACTCACATCACAAAAATCGAGAATCGATGCATCACTTTGACCGACACCTGCACTTTCCAGAATTATAAAATCAAAGGAAGCCGCTTTGCAAATTTCAATGGCATCTTTTACATAAGCACTCAATGCTTTATCAGTTTCACGGGTTGCCAGCGAACGCATATATGCACGGGGATGGTGAATAGAGTTCATACGGATACGATCACCCAATAATGCACCACCGGTTTTTTTCTTGGATGGATCAACAGAAATAACTGCAATCGTTTTTTCTTTATACGTATTTAAAAATCGACGAACAATTTCATCGGTAACCGACGATTTTCCTGCTCCACCTGTACCAGTAATACCCAATACGGGTATCGTTCTTTTATCATCCTTCAAATGAATTTGTGAAAGTCTTTTTATTTCTGCAAGCAAATCCGAATTATCTTCTCCGCTTTCTGCCAATGTTATTGCCCGTGCAATTCTCCGGATATCTTTTAATTCATCAAGAGGTAATTCTTCGCTCCATAATGAACCATTAACAGCCCCTCTATTGGAGAGGTTGTGGAGGCTACTTTTATCTATCACATCCTGAATCATTCCTTCCAAACCCATGTGACGGCCATCATCCGGACTGTAAATCCTGGTAATGCCATATGCATGAAGCTCTTCAATTTCCTGAGGATGAATAGTACCACCTCCGCCTCCAAATATTTTTATATGCCCGCAGCCATTTTCATCCAACAAGTCTTTCATGTATTTAAAAAATTCGACATGCCCTCCTTGATATGATGTGATGGCAATTCCATGTGCATCTTCTTCCATGGCACATTCCACAATTTCTGCAACCGATCTGTTATGCCCCAGGTGAATAATCTCGGCTCCTTTGCTTTGCATGATTCGCCGCATGATATTTATAGCTGCATCATGCCCATCAAATAAACTGGCTGCAGTTACAATTCTTATTTTATCTACATTTTTATTGCTCATATTAAAACATCAAGAGGCACAAATTTAACTTAATTTACGAATGATCGTTAGCCAACCGACATATTAACTCAACTCAACTCCTCTTATCTTATTTTTGCAAGATGCAGGAAATCATTGAATCGATAAATAATTTATACCAGGTTTGGTCTGGGGGAAAACCAGATAGCATAGATGTGTTACCACAATCTGGTAGCGAACGTATTTATTTCCGAGTTCATGACCAGGGAAAATCGATCATTGCTACTTATGGTGCGAATTTGAAAGAGAACGAAACGTTTATCTATTTCTCTGCTCATTTCCAAGAAAAAGGAATGCCGGTTGCCAATATTTTAGCAATCAATGAAGAAAAAACAATATACCTGCAGGAAGACTTTTCGGATGTTTGCCTGCTTAGCGAATTAGAGAAAAAAGGGTATTGCCAGGAGGTTTATAACCTGTATAGAAAAAGCCTGGAAAAATTATCCTTACTCCAGGTAAATGGAAATGAAGGATTGGATTATGACCAATGCCTGACCAATAAAGAATTCGGCAAACAGGCTATCATGGCCGATTTACTGTATTTTAAATATTATTTTTTTGAAGCTTTACGCAAACCATACGACAAGCAAAAACTGATTGATGATTTTGAAGCGCTGAGTTCATACCTGACTTTTACAGAGTATAAATTTTTCATGTTCCGTGATTTTCAGAGCCGGAACATTATGATAAAAGCTGAAAACGAAATTCATTTCATCGACTACCAGGGAGGTATGAAAGGTGCTCCACAATATGATGTAGCCAGTTTGCTTTGGCAGGCAAAAGCCAATTTGCCCGAAGAATGGAAAAATAAACTGCTGGAAGATTACATGACTTCTTTTGAAAATATCATTGGTCAGCCGGTTGACAGAAATATTTTTCAAAGCCAATATAATGGTTATGTACTCATCCGCTTAATGCAGGTTTTAGGCGCCTACGGATTCAGGGGATTATTTGAGCGGAAAGCCCATTTTCTGACCAGTATTCCTTTTGCACTGAAGAATTTAAAATCCTTTATTGAAAACAAAAGCATTGGTATTGCATTGCCCGAATTCAGAAAAGTTTTAGACCTGTGTATTGCAGATGAAACCATACAGTATTTTACACCGGTACAGGCAACTGATGAAACGCCATTGATTGTAAAAATCTGCAGCTTCTCCTATAAAAAGAATTTACCTGTTGATACCAGCGGCAATGGAGGTGGATTTCTGTTTGATTGCCGTGGAATTTTGAATCCCGGAAGAATAGCAAGCATGAAAACCAAACATGGACGGGATAAGGAAGTCATCAATTTTTTGGAACAACAAACCAAAATGCCCGATTTTTTAAACAGTGTATTCGACATAGTGGACATGACGGTAGAAGATTATATAAACCGAGGTTTTGAAAGCCTGACAGTTGGTTTTGGTTGCACCGGGGGCCAGCACCGAAGTGTGTATGCCTCTGATGCCATGGCTAGGCACTTAAAAAATAAATTCAAAGTAAAAATTGAATTGCTGCACATGGTTCAGGATGAAAAAAACTGGGAAAACCCTTTAACGAATTAAAATGGATGCAAACAATAAAGCCAGCGCTATTATTTACTCTGCAGGACTGGGTACCCGTTTCAAACCCTGGACCGACAAACATCCGAAGGCATTGGCTATTATAAATGGCAAGTCTTTATTGCAACGAAATATAGAATACCTGCAACAATTTGGCTTCCGGGATGTAATAGTTAATGTGCATCATTTTTCAGACCAGGTAAAAGAGTCCATTAAAACAAATAACGGCTGGGGCAGTAATATTATCATTAGCGATGAATCGGATGAAGTGCTTGAAACCGGCGGAGGTTTATTAAAAGCAAAAGATCTTTTTAAACCCAATGAACTATTTGTCAGCATCAATGTAGATATATTAACAGACCTCGATCTAAATGCATTGATTGCATCTCACAAAAAAAACAATGCACTTATTAGCATTGCCGTTAGTGACCGGAAAACATCCCGGTATTTTTTATTTGATGAGGAAAGCCGGCTTTGTGGTTGGAAAAATACTAAAACGGGTGAAGAAAAAATTTCATCTATTAGTATGGATGATTCAATAGTAACCCTTTTGCAGAAAGCATACAGTTGTGTTGTGGTTTACAGTCCCGAAATATTTTCTAAAATACCATTTACCGGCAAGTTTTCATTGACCGACCTTTATTTGCAATTAGCCAAAACCAATCTTATTTTCGGACACTTGCATGATATTGGGAAATGGGTAGATGTCGGAAAACCGGAGTCTGTGGCTATAGCAGAAAAACTATTCACATAAGTTTTGCAATAATCTGCTATTAAATTAAAGATGATTTT
>JAYWCV010000154.1:0-3064 GCA_043780275.1 Chitinophagaceae bacterium | reverse complement strand
TGGAAATGACTATTGGGCTTCAGATGAAAAACACTTTTTTTATAATCCATTATCACATTAAATCTTCTCAATATATCATTGCCAATTATTCCGCTCATATATGGATAGGAAAGAATATTATGTATATCATCATAAATTAATATCGGTACTTTTCTGAATTTGTATGGACCCAGTTTTGCACTTTTAATAACCGTATATAAAAGATCAACCTTTCCTCCTAATCCTTCTGCCTGTTTATTATAAAGCATTCTTCGTTTTTTTAATAAGGAGCTGTCCTTGATGTATTCTTTGGTAAACAAAAAGTTTAAACCGGCTCCCATATCATACAAAACCCTCGACTGGTATGCTTTTGCATCGCTTACTGTAATTGTTTGCAATGGCAATGTGGTAATAATTGGCTGAAAGGACCATCCACCTTTAGGAAGCTTAAAATCACCCTGAGAATAAAAAGCGATTTTTAAACTGTCATAATCCAAGGCAATGATAAACTTGCTTAATACTGAATAACCAATAATTCCATCTATAGGGAATCCATATACACTGGATAAGACACTATAATCTACAATATGAAAATTCAGGTTTTCAATATGGAGGTTCGGTAAATGAAGTGTTTGATTATAAACAAAACTCACTTTTTTTTGTCCGCCAATTCCTCGTATTATTTTATCAGAAGCCAACGCTTTTATCCCGAAATGCTCAATCGCTGTTGAATCTAATGAAATACCTCCACTGCCGGTATCTAAAATAAAATTCAGCGTATCTTTTAAATCTCCGACAGAAGCATTTAATAAAACAACCCCACCGGAAAGTATTTTAAACCTAAACTCTGAAATGAGTCTTGAAGGAGGTTCATCAAATAATTCCTGGGAATATGAGGACTTGACCAGTAAAATACTGAAGAGAAATAGAAGAAAATTATATGTTTTTTGTTTGAACAATTTTTGCGATTAAAAAAATTTATCAGACGAAGTTCAATCCACAATAAATATAGCACTTTAAGATTGCTTAAAATTCAACAACCCTTGTTGTTGAAACACTGCTTACTTTTGCATTCAGAAATTATCCATATGCAATTAGCAGATCTGTATCAAAAGGCACTAAATTTTGATTCCTTAACCAAGGAAGAAGGTATTTTTCTTTATACAAATGCACCGTTAACCGAATTGATGTTTGTGGCTGATGAATTAAGAAAAAAACAGGTAGCACATGGAAAAGTAACCTGGCAGATAGACCGGAACGTAAACACTACCAATGTATGTGTGGCCAATTGCAAATTCTGTAATTTCTATCGCATCCCCGGGCATGCAGAAGCCTATATAACTGACATGCCCACCTATCGAAAAAAAATTGAAGAAACACTTCGTTACGGTGGCGATCAACTTTTATTGCAGGGTGGTCATCATCCTGAATTGGGATTGGATTTTTATGTAAAAACCTTCAAAGAAATCAAGGCAGAATTTCCGAACATTAAATTGCACACACTTGGACCACCAGAAGTAGCTCATATAACCAAGCTTGAAAAGTCGACTCACCGAGAAGTATTGATGGCATTGAAAGAAGCGGGTATGGATAGTTTACCCGGTGCCGGTGCTGAGATTTTGGTAGATCGGGTAAGGAGACTGATCAGTAAAGGAAAATGTGGCTCGCAGGAATGGCTAGACATTATGCACCAAGCACATAAATTAAATATTACCACATCGGCAACCATGATGTTTGGTCATGTAGAAACGATCGAAGAACGATTTGAACACCTGATTAAAATACGTGAAGTACAAGCCAAAAAACCGGAATTAGCCAAGGGGTTTCTGGCTTTCATTCCATGGACCTTTCAGGATGTGGATACCTTATTGACCCGTATTCGTGGGGTACATAATTTAACCAGCTCGGAAGAATATATACGTATGATCGCTATCAGCCGGATTATGTTACCAAACATTAAAAACATTCAAGCCAGCTGGCTGACCGTAGGTAAACAGGTTGCAGAGGTTTGTCTGCATAGCGGGGCCAACGATTTTGGCAGTATCATGCTGGAAGAAAATGTGGTAAGTGCTGCAGGTGCTCCCCATCGCTTTACCTATAAGTCTATCCAGAACTCGATTCGTGAAGCCGGTTTTGAGCCGCAGTTAAGGAATCAACAATATGAATGGAGAGAAATACCTGAAACCATCGAAGAACAGGTGATTAATTATTAATTCAAACTTTATGAAAAACAATAACTGGAAATCGATTCAGAAAATGCGCATTGTAGGCATTGCCGAAGGCGTATCCTTTTTAATTCTTTTGCTGATAGCTATGCCGATGAAATATCTGGCAGGTATACCGGAAGCAGTAAAGCTAGTTGGATGGGCACACGGAATTCTTTTTATCGCTTTCCTCATTTTTAGTTTTGATGTAAAAAGCAATCTGAACAAAAACGCTTTCTGGTTTTTAAAATCTTTTGTAGCCGCATTGATTCCCTGTGGCACTTTTATACTTGATAAGGAACTGAAAAAAGAACAAGCTGCTCTTGCAGAAAACTAATCTCTGATTTTAAAAAAATATTTTTTCAATGAATTTAATCCAGGCAATTTTCAGCAGTCAGTATGTCGATTTAAAAAATAATAACCGCAACACGAATAAGGGTAGAATAAATGGCCTCATCATGATTACGATTGTTTTTTTCATCTTGCTCATGTCGGTTTTTACATTGATTTCTTCATTGGCTAGAAATACATCCATTGCAAAAGATATACTTAACATCAATTATATTTTTGGAACCGGTTGGTTGGAAACCAAACTGCCGGGCCTGATAGGAGCTTCTATTTTATTTGCTCTTGTTTATGTATTGTTCGGCAAAAAAGAGTTCTATGATTCTACGATTACAATCTACAATGATTTAGATGAAGCAAAGCAATTGAAAGTTAAACGAAAAGGAAGCAGGGCCCTGTTTGCAGCCATTTTTGTTTTTATGGTCAGCCTGTTTATTTCGTTTATTTCTTTAGGTGGTTAAATAGTCACAAACCGGTAACCAATACCTTTTATTGTAATGATTTCCAGTGATGAATCTTCTTTCAGGTAACTGCGG
>JAYWCV010000153.1:0-16168 GCA_043780275.1 Chitinophagaceae bacterium | reverse complement strand
ATAACGGCCCGCATTACCCGTTCATTTAATTCATCCATGGAAATTTTTGTACTGGCTTTTGCAAAGAATGTATTGGCCGGAAAAAAACAGTTAATCAGTGAGGCTTATTTCCATTTCGTGGCATTAGATGAGTTTGGAAAAGCTTCTCCAGTAATTGCCGTCAGACCAATTACACAAACGGATAAGGACTTTTTTCAAGACGCTTTATTAAGGAGGCGAAAAATTATCAGAAGAAAAATTAAAAAATAAATACAGCTCATTAAAAAAATAAAACCTAAAAACATGGAAGCCTTAGAAAAATTAAAAATCAGTGAAGTAGTGGCATCAAATATTAAATCGGCTCATGTATTTAAAAAATACGGATTAGACTTTTGTTGTGGTGGTGGAATCAGTATTGAAAAAGCCTGTGCCAAGAACAGTATTGACCTTGAAGAGTTGTTGCAGGACTTACGCAACATTGATGAAAAACCTACTGCTTCACAAAACTATAATAACTGGGAGCTGGATTTTTTAATCGCTCATATTGAAAACACCCATCACGTTTATGTAAGAGAAGCATTGGGTATGATCAATGAATATGCCGCCAAAGTGGCCAGTGTACATGGTGAAGGACATCCGCCGGTCATTAAAATATATGAGTTGTTTCAATTATTGTCTGAAGAACTAACATCTCATATGCAAAAAGAAGAAGTGATCCTGTTTCCGTATATTAACTTACTGGTTCAGGCCCAAAAAACAAAAACGGTATCAGAGCCATCAAAATTCGGAAATATCCAAAACCCGATCAATATGATGGAACACGAACATGAAAATGCTGGAAATATTTTGAAAGAAATAGCCATACTCAGCAATAATTATACGCCACCGGAATGGGCCTGCAATACATTTAAAGCTTTGTATGCCAAACTGGAAGAATTTGAGCAGGACTTACACTTGCATATTCATCTTGAAAACAATATTTTATTTCCGAAAGCTATTTTACTGGAGGCCGGTAAGGCTGAATTAATTTAAGATTATAAAGAAGCATCTCATTGAAACGCTTAGTATGACAAAAAGAAAAACAGAATTATTATCACCCGCAGGATCCTTTGATTGTATACAGGCTGCTATTATTGCCGGTGCCGATGCTGTTTATTTTGGTGTGGAGCAATTGAATATGAGAACCTGTTCTTCCAATTCTTTTTCCATTAATGACATTGAGGAAATCAGTATTCTTTGTAAATCTAAAAACATAAAAACATATATCACCCTTAATACGGTGATGTATGAACATGATATGCAATTATTGCGATGCATATTACAGGAAGTAAAAAAGCATGGTATTGATGCGGTCATTGCATCCGACTTTGCCGTAATTGAATATTGTAATCAGCTAAATATACCCCTTCATATTTCTACACAGGCCAATGTAAGTAATATAGAATCGGTACAGTTTTACGCCCGGTTTGCAGATGTAATTGTGCTGGCACGTGAACTTACACTGAAGCAAGTGGAGCATATCTGCAAAGAAATAAAAAGACAAAAAATAAAAGGAGTTTCAGGAGGGTTGATTAAGGTGGAGATTTTTGTTCATGGTGCATTGTGTATGGCCGTTTCGGGCAAATGTTACCTGAGTCTGCATACACAAAATGCATCTGCAAACCGTGGTGCTTGTGTGCAGAATTGTCGCCGACCATATATTGTAAGAGATGCAGAAACCAATGAAGAATTGTTGATAGATAATGAATACATCATGTCGCCCAAGGATTTGTGTACAATCGGTATCCTGGATCAATTGGTAAAAAGTGGTGTGGATATATTAAAGATTGAAGGCAGAAGCAAAGGGGCCGACTATGTGTATACAGTTACTCAATGTTACCAAGAAGCACTAACTGCAATTGAAGAAGGCAATTACAGTATTGAAAAAATTAGCGGCTGGATGCAACAACTTAGCACAGTTTATAATCGTGGGTTTTGGGAAGGATATTATTTGGGCAGGGAAATGGGAGAATGGACAAGCAATCCCGGTTCAGCTGCTACCGAAAAGAAAATTTATGTCGGCAAGGGATCTAGGTATTATCCAAAAATAAATGTAGCCGAATTTCTCATTGAATCCGGTTCATTAAAAACCGGCGATACCATTATGATCAGTGGGAAACATTGCGGCATGTATAAAGAAAAATTTACCAGCTTAACTGTAGATGGCATTGAAAATACAGAAGCTAAAAAAGGGAATAAAATAACTTTTCCGTTTGCAACAAAAATTACTCCACAGGATAAGTTATATAAAATAGTGGATGCATTAAATGAGTAAGGTTATTCAATACCGGGTTAAATGTATCGGTTGCAGTATTTGTTTCGAACAGCAGCCTTTACTTTGGCGAATGTCAAAAAAAGATGGAAAGGCCATATTGTTAAATGCGATTGATAAAAAGGCTGTTTATGTGTTGGAGATAAATGAGGATCAGAAAAAACTAACCGTACAGGTTGCCAGGGCATGTCCGGTAAAAATTATAAAAGTAGTATGAACGAATCCATTGCAAAATTCTTAAAAGAACAAACCTGTGTCAGCATTTGCTGTGTAGACGAATTGGGAAAGCCCTATTGTTTTACCTGTTTTTATGCTTTCGACAAGGTAGAAAATTTGCTGCATTTCAAATCTTCTGCTGAATCATATCACTCCGTTTTGTTAAGCAAAAACCCATTGGTAGCCGGCACTGTTTTACCCGACAAACTAAATAAGCTAATCATAAAAGGAGTGCAACTGGAAGGGATTTTGTTAAACTCCAAACATCCTTTTACTAATCATGCTTCGGCATATTATCATAAAAAACATCCCATGGCTTTGGCAATGAGTGGTGAAATATGGACCATACAGATTAACCGCATTAAAATGACTGACAGCACTCTCGGATTTGGAAAAAAAATTCTTTGGGATCGGAAAACAGAAAAAGAAAGTGCCGGGAATCAATCAGTTTTAAATTTAAACAACCAATATGACAAAAATTAAAATCTCCTTATTGATGTTTGTCTTTTCATTTGCGGCATTCGCAGGTTTTTCGCAGCAAGCCACATGGCTTGAGATGGAAAACTTTCATTCGGTGATGAGTGTATCATTTCATCCTGCCGAAGATAATAATCTGAAACCTGTCAGGGAAAAGGCTTCTGCCCTGGTAAACAAAGCAAAGGAGTGGCAAAGTTCTGCTGCTCCAAAAGGATTCAACGGAACCGTTACTGCCCCTATTCTAAAAAAGTTGGTAAAACAATGCAGCCTGATTGAAGTGGCAGTTAAAAAGAATAAGTCGGATGTCGAATTGAAAAAAATGATTACCAAAGCACATGATATTTTTCATGAAATCAAAGAAAAGTGCAGAGAATAAATAAAGGCTTTGCGCTGTCAATATACACTCACTGCTTTTTATCAGGCAGTGTTTTGTTTTAAAAAATTAGAACCAATTTCAGGATCACATAAATCATACATGCTATGCAAACATCATTTCCACACAAATTTCATATTCCCGTTATGGGCTTGGCTTTTACCATTGATTCACCTATCAAGGTTGCCCGGTTCGGGATATCCTCCGTCATTTCAATAGTAGAAAGCCGCTTAATTGAAATGATGCGGAAACATTATTATCCAACTGCCGGTAAGAAATATTATCCAATCTCGATACAGGAAGATGATTTCAGGGCTAAGCGAATTACGGACTATCTGAACCTGGTTAACACTATTGTGAATAAGCAGATTGAAGACCTGAAAAAAGCGGCGTTTGAAAAAGGGTCAGAAATTGTGAAGTATTTTGAAATGCTTCCCGAAGACAGTAAACTGAAACACGTCTATATCAAAATGACCCGAACCGAAGACGGGCATATAAAAAAAGAAATTGAAGAGTTTCTGAGAACACAGATTAGTGCGGGCAATATTGATGTAAACATTATGACCAAAGTAGATAGGGAAAACTATACGAAGGAAGGATTGTTGATTGAAGATGGATCTGAAGCTGTGGCAGCCCTTAGGGGTTTTTCAAAAAGCAATTTGAAAAATGCTTCTGTTGTTTTTTCGGCTGGAATGAATCCGAGGCTTTACAATTATCTTGGAAATTGTGATGCGTTTGGAATGGATGAAGCCGGAAATTTTGCAAAGAAAGTAATTGTAAAAGTGAGTGACTATAGATCGGCACTTATTCAAGGTAAATACCTGGCAAAGAAAGGTGTTTGGGTCAGCGAATTCCGGATAGAGTCGGGATTGAATTGCGGTGGCCATGCGTTTGCTACCGATGGTTATTTGTTGGGGCCCATTTTAGAAGAGTTTAAAATAAAAAGACAAGAGTTGTTTGATTCTCTTTTTGAAATTTATAAAGATGCCAATGTAAAAAAAGGAAAACAACACGTATCCGTTCCTCCCGAAATATTGTTTTCGGTGCAGGGTGGAATTGGTACACATGAAGAAGCTCAACTGATGCACAAACATTATCAGATAAACAGTACCGGATGGGGAACCCCATTTTTATTGGTTCCGGAAGCAACTACTGTTGACGAACACACGATGAAATTACTTGCTGAAGCTAAAGAAGAAAATATTTTACTGAGTAATAATTCTCCGCTGGGCATTCGGTTTCATTATTTAAAAGGAACAAGTTCAGACATGGAAAAATTAGACCGGATAAAAAAGGGAAAGCCCGGAAGCCCTTGTACGGAAAAACATTTGGCGTTTAATGCCGAGTTTACAAAAGATCGTATTTGCACTGCATCTAAAAAATACCAGGAACTGAAAATTGCACAATTGCAATCACTTAATTTGCCTGAAGAAGAATTTCAATTTCAACGAAGTGAGGTTTTGCAAAAAGAATGTCTTTGTATCGGATTAAGTAATGCTGCAGCTATCAACTATTCCGAAACGTTTGTAAAAAAGACCGGAGCCGTAACCATTTGTCCCGGACCAAATATTGTCAATTTTTCAAAAATAGTGTCGTTGAAAACAATGGTTGATCATATTTATGGAAGAACAAATATTGTTACAAATACAAACAGGCCTCATATGTTTATTGCAGAGTTGCACTTATATATCGATTACCTGAAAGAAAAATTAATAACTGATTGCCACAACGGGGAGTTAATAAAAATGAAAAAATATTATGTTTCTTTTTGTAAAAATCTTCGGGAAGGTATTTCATACTATCGGGCCATCGCATGCAAATTCACCGATTCGGTAGAACAATATGTCGAATCATTAAATTTAGCTCAGGTTGAATTAGACTTTTTAAGTTACCGCTATGAAATCAGCGAGGGGTGATCAGAACTTTATAATTTTTCAAACCTCGCCTGGAAGAACCGTAAATATCAGGTTCAAATATTTTTTTCATCTCACTATAATATAAAACCATCAGTGGCAATGGCCAGGCGTGATAAAATCACGACAATTCAAATCAACATTATTAAGTTTAATTATTCCAGTCTGGAATTTAACTTGTTACATATCTGTTCTATTACGACTGAAAGAAAAAAGACGCTGCATGGGCAACGTCTTTTTTTAATTTGAAATCATTTCTTATTTAATAAACGGATAATCATCAATTGCTGCTGCATCCGTAAGTCTCACAACTCCATTGCCGTCCGGATCCATCATATAAATATCCCAGTTTCCTGCATCTCTTGTACTTGCAAAAACAATTTTATTTAATTCACTGATACAGAAAGGTCGGGAGTCAACACCAGAAAAAGTTGTTATTCACGTTTGGTTATTACCATCTGCATTCAAAATTGTTGTTGTAACTGGATTAACTACAAATTATAGGATAGAGTTTTTAGTTACAAACAAAAACCTTGTTTTTAATACTTCCTTTTACTGAAACACCATTTATTTTCATATCTGTCCAAAAAGTTGTAAAACCACTTTTTCCTTTACCACAATCAACTTTAACAATAAAACAAAACATGGGGTTCCATCCCGCATTCAAATTTGTAATAGTAGTAATAACTGTTTGATTGTTTACATTATTAACAGTATATATTCGACCTGCAGGAACATGAGGGACAAAATATTTAATATGTGGGAATGTAAATTCAACAACTGCACCAGTTACAGCTTCTTGACTTTTATATCGAAAATGTGCCATCAAATCATAGTTACTGGCAACATATACAGGATAATCTGTAGGTGCAGTATAAGAGACTGGCGGATAATATAGAGCAGTTTCCAACACATCCTCTATTTTATCCCCCGGCAACCCAAATGGCGTTGCGGTTCTAGCTGAATGCGATTCGCCACTAGCTAATTTCAACTGATTTTCTTCTTGATTAATGCTCAAATCGTTTGCTGATTTTGAACACCCCATTAACATCACGAAAGCCATTAGGCTAACATAAATTGTCTTTTTCATAATATTTTTTTTTAAAAGGTTTATAAAATAAAAAGGTTAAGTGGAATTGAGAATATAAATTTCTCGCATTAATTAATGCTGCACAATAGCCCAAAAGGATGATGTGAGTGAGGGTATTACTTCAGAAATATTTTATTGATTGCCTCTGCTTTATTCTGCACATGCAGCTTTTCATAAATATGCCGGATGTGTTGTTTGATAGTATTGATAGAATTATTTAGTTCGTTGGCAATTTCTTTATTCAGATATCCTTTAGAAACCAGGTTAAGTATCTGCTTTTCTTTTTCTGTCAGATGAAATTCACTCATGTGGCTGGCAACATGCTGAAAACGGAGCACTAATTTTTTTGCTATCTCTGCATTCATAGGAGAACCACCTTCATAAAGTTCTTTCAGAGATTCCAGTATTTTGGAGGGAGGTGTATTTTTCAACAAGTAACCGGATGCACCGGCTTCCAAAGCCTGAAAGACAGTATCACTGTTTTCATAAATCGTAAACATCATGAACTGGATGTCCGGGTTTTTCTCTTTTATTTTTTTAATGCATTCAATTCCGTTCATACCCCCGGGTAAATGAATGTCCATGATTACAATATCCGGAGGGTTGGATAAGATGGCAGGCAAAGCTTCTTCCGCAGTTTCAAAACTGTGTAATACCACGAAGTCACTGCTCATATTTATGATTGCAGCCAGCCCATTCCTAACCACTTCAAGGTCCTCAACAATAGAAATTTTTATTTTATCCAATGGAATATTTGATTTTTAAAATTACTTGTTGTTTCTCGCCTTACTCATCACCTGTTAAGGCTATAAGGTAATTCAAGAGTAAGTTTAATAGTAGTTCCTTTTTTATTAATCACTTCCAGGTTGCCTCCCATTTCCTTAGCCCTTGCTTTCATATTTCTAATTCCGTTTCCTGTATTTTGATTCGTATTTTCTGTGAAACCTTTTCCATTATCAGCAATAGAAAGGCAAAACAAATTATTTTCTATTGTGGCAATAAAATGAACCATTGTGGCCTGGGCATGTTTGATAATATTGTGTATGGTTTCTTTCGAGATTAGCAGCAGATTTCTTTTTTGTTCATTTGTTAATTCAAAAGAAATAATTTCCGGAAACCGGAATTCATAATTGATTCCTGCATATTCCAATTGTTCAGCAGCATGTTTCCTGATATAACTTAAGGTTTCTGCCACCGGGTTATTATCTGCTTTCATTGTCCAAACTATATCATTCATGTTTTCAATTAATTCATTGGATGACGATACAATTTTCGAAAGCTTTTCTTGTGTAGCCTGAGCTGAATCACCTGTGAGGCCAGCCGCCAGGTATCTTATAGATGTAAGACCTGCTCCCAGGTCATCATGAATTTCCATTGAGATTCTGTTTCTTTCCTGTTCAATGGCTTTATGTTTTTCCAGTAATGATTTTTGAATATGAATTTTTCTTTCATAATAAAGCCGCAGCAGGATAATAAAACCTGATATTATCAATAAACTTATTGTCAATTTAAACCAACCTGTTTGCCACCACTTTGGTAAAATGCTGAATTGATAACTGAGTTCCTGAGGGTTTAATTCAGATGAAGGAAAAAATGCTTTTACTTGTAGTTTGTAATTACCCGGTTTCAGGTTTACAAAATTAAAACTTGACTCTTTTGAAACAGAACTCCATTCAGTTTCATCGGTTCCATCTAATTTATAGCTGTATTGCATTCTTTTTTCATACAGAGAAGAAGGGACTGCAAATTCAAATCGAAGTGTTGTAGTTGTATTGGGAAGTATTACGCCATCATTGGGTATTCCCAAACTTTTATTGCCATTTATAATCCGGCTGATTTGCAATTGAGGTACAAATTGACTGGTATAAACTCCCCCGGCAGGAATACGCATAATATTTTTCATTCCTGAAAACCAGATATTGTTATGTTTATCAACCTGCACTTTTGTTATATGCATATACATGTTGTTGATAGCTGTGATATTGGCAATTCTATACCTGCCATTAAAAAAATAAATTTTATCAAGGCCGCTGAACGTGGCTAACAACGGGTTATTTGTTTTATCAAAAGCCATGTCATAAATAAAATTATCTGTCAGCCCATCTGCTATTGTAAAATGAAACTGTTCAGTTACTGATGTGTCTTTTATAGTAAAACAATAAATGCCATTATTGCGGGTGCCAATCCATATTTTACCTTCTTTGTCAATGGCAATACATCGTGGTTGAGAGACAGAAATTTTTTTTGAAAAATCGTATTCCAGAATGAGCCTGGCCTGTTTGTTTTGCAGAACAATCTTGTAACAAAAAACATTATTGGCCCTGGTAATTACCCATAAGCGGCCCTGCCGGTCAAAACAAATCTGATCGGAAAAGCCGGGAAGATGCGTAACAGATGTATCGCCGGAAATAGAAATAGTTGTAATCGTGGCGCCGGGAATAAATATATTGCCGTATGCATCGGTAATTGTTCTGGCAAGATTAGTGGCATCACTGTTGTGATATATTTTTTTTAACTGCAATGGTTTCCCGCTCCTGATATCATCTGCCTTATAAATAGAGTGTGTACAACAAATGAGTAATGATTTTTTTTGCATCAGTATACTGGTAACCTTTACCGACGTATCAAGAATCCATTTTTGTACTTTTTTTGGATGAAAGCAGTATAAAGAATTTTCAAACCTGTTGAATATCCATACAGAATCAGTAACTGCAGAAGTATAAATTCCTGTTGCTACAAAATTGTTGCCGCCTAATGAACTGTTCAATATCTCCAGGTTGTTATTTGCCAGTTTAATTACGCCAATTCCCTGGCTGATGAGCCATATTGTATTTTCCCTGTCAACAAAAATATGTTCAAGATTATTTAAGTCCAGGCCACTGTTTTTGTCAAATAATTGTTGATGGCCCGTAGTATCCAGACGAATTATTGATGAAGGCATTACTATCCAAGTATGCTTATTCCTGTCTGTTACTATATTCGTTAACCGGGTACTTTTTAAAAATTGATATTTCAAAGGGAGAACTTCTTCTTCAAACTTGCCTTTTCCCATGGCATTCAGGTCAAAGCACCAGATCAGATTATTGGCCACAATAAGTAATTTCCGTTCATCTGAAACAGGAAGAATGCTTGATGAATTAAAATTTAAAAGTGAACCTTCTGTTTTGCCGGTATTTTTATTGATCAGGAAGAGGTCACTATATCTGTTGAGTGCATCATACCTTCTTAACAGAAAACAATTGCCTATTTCAATCAGATCATCTAAATCCCTGATTGGTTTTTCGTTTTCATCCATCACTGGAACAAGGATAAATTTTTTGTTTCTTAACTCAAATAGTCCATGATCTGTTGCAACATATATCCAATTATTTTTAGCGCTATAAAATTTATTGATCACCGGAATGAATCCATCCATTTCCACCGGTTTTAGTTGCCCCCTCACCAGGGCCGTCAGTTTGTTGGTATTACTTGCAATAAGAAGTGAATCAGGAGTGATCTCAATGATATCATTTACTATATCATCCGGAAGGCCATCATCAGTAGTATAATTGATAAACCTTGACCCATCATATATGCTAAAACCTTTGACTGTTAAAAAATACATTCTACCCTTCGTATCCTGAAATACCCTTGATACGTTGGCGTTAACCAATCCATCGCGGGGTGTAAACCTGATAAAAGGATATTGCTGGCCGAAAGAATAATAACTGCCAATAGTGAAGAATACTAAAATACAGCACAGCCTTTTCATCAGCACGTTTTGTATAATTAAATATAGTGAGGGGATATTTAATAACCTATGATGTAGTCCTGTTTAAAAAGGTTAAACCTTATAGAAGTAAAATATCCTGCATGGCAGGCGATTTTATTAGTTAAAACCAGGTTTAAAATTGGGATGCAGCTCTGTAATCAGTTGCAGATTTCTTTTATTTTTTTCTTATTCATTTAATACTTTACAGCTTTTCAAACCTCGCCTGAAAAAATCGTAAATATTTTGGCTCATAAATCATTTTCATTCCTTTAATATTATTTCTGCGTTCATACACACGGGCTGCTGATTCTGCAATTACATCCATATGTGCCTGTGTGTATACGCGGCGTGGAATGGTGAATCGAACCAACTCCAGCTTGGGATAATAATTTTCTCCATTGGCTTTTCTGCCTGCAGATACTACGCCTCTTTCCATAGTGCGTACACCGGCATCCAGATAAAGTTCTGCAGCAAGCGTTTGAGCCGGAAACTGATCCTGTGGTATGTGCGGTAAAAACTTTTTGGCATCTACAAATATACCGTGACCCCCGATAGGTTTTACAATCGGGATATTATAGCTCATCATTTTTTCACCCAGGTAAATGACCTGTCCCACTCTTGCCCTGATATGATCGTCACTTACACTTTCGCCAATACCAATTGCCATGGCTTCCATATCTCTGCCAGCTAAACCGCCATAAGTATGCAGCCCTTCATAAACCACCACCATATTCCTGGCTTCTTCAAAAACATCCCATTCATTTACAGCAAGGAACCCCCCGATATTTACCAATGCATCTTTTTTTGCACTCATGGTAGCTCCGTCGGTGTAAGAATTTATTTCTTTTACAATTTCCTTTACCGTTTTTTTATCATAACCTTTTTCTTTTTGCTGAATGAAGTATGCATTCTCTGCAACCCTTGTCATATCATGTATGATACGGATCTTATGTTTTTTTGTATAGGCTCTCAGCTCTTTTAAATTTTGCATGCTGATGGGTTGTCCGCCGGCCATATTTACACTGGTAGCAATACTTATATAAGGGATTTTTGCAGCCCCATGTTTTTTTACAAGCTTTTCTAATTTATTTAAATCAACATTTCCTTTGAAGTCAAATTCATTTTCGGGGTCGTGGGCTTCATCAATAATGATGTCTTCAAATTTTCCTCCGGCCAGTTCCTGGTGAAGCCTTGTGGTGGTGAAATACATATTGCCCGGAATGATATCTCCTTTTTTGATTAATATTTTAGATAAAATATTTTCAGCACCCCGGCCCTGGTGTGTAGGTATAAGATATTTGTAACCATAAACATCTTTTACCACTTCTTCGAGGTGATAAAAATTGCGGCTGCCTGCATACGATTCATCTCCCATCATCATGCCGGCCCATTGCCGGTCGCTCATAGCAGAAGTGCCGCTGTCTGTCAGAAGGTCAATGTATACATCTTCCGATTTCAATAAAAAAGTATTGTACCCGGCTTCTTTCAATGCTTTTTTCCGTTGTGCCGCCGTTGTCATTTTCAACAACTCCACCATTTTCATTTTGTAGGGTTCGGCCCAGCTTTTTTCAATTAATGGCCTCTCCCCAACCCCTCTCCGAATGAGAGGGGATTTGGAAGACTCCGCTTGTTGTAATTTCTTTTTCATCTTTTCTTTTTTTTTGTTTTATTTATTTGTCATACATGAAAGTTTGTTAAAAATTTTGAGACTTCAAAAGTCTTCCGCCACGGCGGAGATTTAGGGGGCCGGTTTTAGTTTTGCTGTAAAATGCCGGAGCATTGCTGCTTCTTCGGTAATGATTAATCCTTTTATTTCACTTCGCTTATTAAATACTTCTATGATGACTTCAGCCACATAATCAATATGGCTTTGTGTATATACCCTTCTTGGAATAGCAAGCCTCACCAGTTCCATCTGTGCAGGAATAAGCTTTTCATCAGCATCATATTTTCCAAACATCAATGAACCAATTTCCACACTGCGTATTCCTCCATGCTCATATAATGCTCCCACCAATGCCTGCCCGGGATATTGCTCAACCGGAATATGAGAAAGAAATTGCTTTGCATCAATATATACGGCATGACCGCCTGCAGGCTGCATCACCGGTACGCCGGCTTCAATTAATTTATTCGTGAGGTATTCAATACTGCGGATACGGTATTGCAGATAGTTCTCATCCATCACTTCATTCAGGCCAATGGCAATAGCTTCAAGATCTCTGCCGGCAAGGCCGCCATAGGTTGGAAAGCCTTCTGTAATGATTAATAAATTGCGGCATTGCAATGCCAGTTGTTCATCATGCATGGCCAGAAAACCTCCAATATTGGCAAAGGCATCTTTCTTGGCACTCATAGTACAGCCATCGGCATAGGAGAAAAGTTCGTGTACAATTTCAGTAACCGGTTTGTCTGCATATCCTTCTTCCCGCAGCTTAATGAAATAACAATTTTCTGCAAAACGGCAGGCATCTATAAAAAGCGGAATATTATTTTCGGCACAAATCTTTTTTACTTCTTTAATATTTTGCATACTTACCGGCTGACCTCCTCCTGAATTATTGGTAACGGTAATAATGCAGAGCGGAATATTTGCTGCGCCTTTTTCTGCAATGAATTTTTTTAAAGCAATGGTATCCATATTGCCTTTAAAGGGTGCAGGAATGGTTGGATATTTTCCTTCTTCACAGATCAAATCAATTCCTTCAGCGCCGGAGTATTCTATATTGGCTCTGGTGGTATCAAACAATGTATTGCTCACAAAATATTTTCCTTTGCCTCCCAAAATGCTGAACAGGATTTTTTCTGCAGCCCGTCCCTGGTGCGTGGGAATAATTAATGGCATTCCGGTTATTTGTTGAATCGTTTTTTCAAACCGGAAAAAACTGGGGCTGCCTGCATAAGATTCGTCACCTTGCATGATGCCGGCCCACTGTTCGCTACTCATGGCACTGGTGCCGCTATCCGTCAGCAGGTCAATCAATACATTTTTTGAATGTATCAGAAAAGGGTTGTAGAACGACTTCTCTAAAATTTCAAGGCGTTCTTCTTTTGTGTTGAAATAAATGGGTTCAACTGATTTTATCCGGAAAGGTTCTATGATTGTTTTCATGTGTTCGCTTTTATTGTTTTTGGTCACATGGTATATCGCATAAAAATTAACATGCCTGTTTGGTATAAGTTGATTTGATAATTTTTATGGATATTTCATGTAAATGGAGATTTTGAAAAATATATTGAAAGAAAATGCAGGCAGAGTGAAAGAGCCTCAGGAAGGTTTCTTGATTATATTTTTCCAAAGTTGCATGAAGCAAATATCTATGGAATGGCGCAGTAAAAAAATGATTAAGATCAGTTCATCATTTTATTTTCATGAATATAAAGATTGACTTGCTGTATTATTTTTTAATCCATTTTACTTTTCTTTCGAGCAAATAATTCAATACAAAATCAAAACAGTTTTTGTGTTTTCCAACCAACTCCGGAGGGAAAACACCTTTTTCAGAAAACAAGTTTTGGGCAATTAATTCTACCGCAGCAGTACAGGTATAGCCGGTTGTACGCGACATGGAGGAGGATTTTGTTTCATCATCATAAAAATCCAACAGGTCATATTCTACCCGGAGATTGTTGCCGTTTTTTTCACCTTCTACAATAACTTTCATCACGGTCAATTCGTCTTCTCCGTCTTCCAGCTTCCAGTCTTTAAATAAAATTTTGGAGGTAAATTCCAGTGCGGAGATTTTTGAACCATTCATTTCTACGGGTTCGGTATCAAAAAATCCGGCCTGCTTCAACGCAATGATCAATTCAATATGACCGGGGTATCTCAATGTTTTTTCCTTAAGATTAGGGATATGCGACATGGTAAAAAGCAAACTCCGTAAACCGTCTGTATTAAATGCTTCCAGTGTTCCGATGCCGTCGAAATTCATCAACTCGGTTTCGCTTAATGCTGGTCTTGTAACTATATGTCCGTTTTCCTGGTATCTCGCCGGACGGGTGTATTCTTCAATCACATCTACCGGTGAAAAAGGGGCTTTATATTCAAATGATTTTTTTCTAATTTTTGGTAAGCCGCCAACATAGCATTCAAAATTCTGCACATTCATTTCCTCGTTATATCGTCCCAGTATAAAATTACTCATACCTGGTGCTACACCTACATCGGTAATGACCGTCACATTATTTTCTTTAGCCAGGGCATCAAGCTGCAATGCATCTTCCGGAAAAAAAGAAATATCGGCAATATTTTTCCCGCATTTGATCACCGCTTCAAGGGTCTTAAAACCCATAAACCCGGGAACCGCTGTAACAACCAGATCAAATGGTTGAAGCCATTCTTTATACTTGTCATATTGTTTAAGATCTGCCTGCTGAATATTAACAGACTCATTCAATGATTTCAGATTTTGCAGATTATCAATACTTACATCGAAACTGGTTACCTGCTGTCTTGCGGCAAGATCCAGTGCCATGGTCTTACCAATCATACCAGCACCTAAAATGGCTATGTTCATGTTGAAAAATATTTTCACAAATATCTGTCTTGTTATTGGATTGTGTGTTCACATATCTTTGTTTTCAATCTATCATTTTTACTCATGAGCCTGAATCAACTGTTTGAAGAATTTATTTTCGGAATTCAGCAAACATCTTTGCTTGAGTATCTTGCTGTTTTTGCAGGTATAGCCAGTGTATGGTATAGCCGGGCAGAAAATATTTTGGTTTATCCTATTGGACTTATCAATACCATTATTTACATCTACCTGAGTTTTAAAGGACATCTGCTGGGCGAAGCCAGTGTGAATTTCTATTATACCATCATGAGCATTTACGGGTGGATTGTTTGGTCTCAAAAAGACAAACAGCATCATATTATGTTACACATCAGTTCTTCAACCGGGAAAGAATGGATTAGGCATTTACTATTTTTTGCTGTTTTTTATTTGGTCATCTTTTTTTCATTGACGTATTTAAAAACCGTTTTTGCCGAAGGAGCTATTCCCTGGGCTGATGCATTGGCCTCGGCCAGTGCTTATACCGGCATGTGGCTGATGACCCGTAAAAAAGTGGAAAGCTGGATCTGGTGGATCATCACCAATATTGCTTCCATCCCTTTATATTTTGTAAAAGGATATGTATTTACCAGTGTTTATTATTTCGTGTTGCTGATCATGTCTGTGTTTGGATTAATAGAGTGGATGAAAAGAGACCGGGAACAAAAAACCCTTGTATTAAACTGATTAAAAAAATGAGGCTTTATTTAATTTTATTTTTTTTACTGTTTGCAAATATTGAATCTGCTGCTCAAAATTTTGATGCAAACATTTTAAAGTCGGTTAATACAAACAGGAATAAATCGTTGGATAATAGTTTCATGTTTATAACCAATTCTGTTGCACCTATTTCAATTGCCTCTTCATTGGCAACGCTGGGAACGGGTTTGATTAAGAAAGATAAAACGTTGCAATCGAAAGGTTGGGAACTTACCGCATCTGTTTTTATTTCTACCGGTACAGGATACCTTATGAAACGGATTATAAAAAGAAACCGGCCTTTTGTTGATTATTCTTTTATTGATCCCTATAAACCCTATACCGATTATTCATTCCCGTCAAACCATGCTACGCTGGCATTTGCAACAGCTACATCACTAACCATCAATTTCAATAAGTGGTATGTTGCAGTTCCTGCATACGGTTGGGCAGGCCTTGTTGCTTATTCACGCCTTCATCTGGGGGTTCATTATCCGACCGATGTGTTAGCCGGAGCAGTATTAGGTAGCGGCACTGCCATCCTCACACATAAAGCCAATCAATGGCTTCAAAAAAAGAAAACAAAAAAGTTTATTTCACACTAGTTTTTTTCCCGTTGTTGAACGATAAATATTTCGCTGTTTCAAAATAAGCACTGGTCATTTTACGGGAATAATCCAATACCGATTTTTCTTTATCGCTGTTTCCAACCGGATCATTATTGATAATGGAAACCATTTTTTCTTTTCCTGTTTTCAAAGACCGCATATAAAAATATTCATTGGTTACAATACCAATCT
>JAYWCV010000152.1:0-5649 GCA_043780275.1 Chitinophagaceae bacterium | reverse complement strand
TGATGATAATGAATGGAATGCCGATGCCAGCAAACTGGTTTTTGTCAGCAGCAGCCGCGATCATAAAGAAGCCAAAGTGCGAATAGCCGATGCCGTTACTGGAGAAGTGAAAGATATTTTTGAAGAAAAAGTGGCTACGCAATATGAGTCAGGGCAGGGATCCGTAAACTGGCGTTTTCTGCCGGCTACCAATGAAATGATCTGGTACTCCGAACGGGATGACTGGGGACATTTGTATTTATATGATGCAAGTACCGGACAACTTAAAAATCAAATCAGCAAAGGAAATTTTGTAGTTACCCAATTATTAAAAGTAGATGAGAAAAACCGTTTGTTGTTTTTTGAAGCTAACGGACGTGAGGCCGGACGGGATCCATATTTCAGTCATTTTTACAGCATTGGTTTCGATGGAAAAAATGTAAAACTGCTTACACCAGAAGATGGGAATCACTCCATCTCTTTATCACCCGACAGGAAATATTTTGTCGATAATTATTCGAAACCAGATGTGCCACCTGTTTCTGTTTTAAGGGATATGAATGGAAAATTAATTGCCAACCTGGAAAAAGCCGATATCAGTCGTTTAACTGCAACCGGATGGAAAGCTCCAACTCCGGTTACCGTGAAATCAAGAGATGCTAAATGGGATTTGTATGGGTTGATGTTCTCGCCTGTTAACCTTGATAAAACAAAAAAATACCCGGTAATAAACTATATCTATCCGGGTCCGCAGGGCGGTGGTGTTGGCAGTCGTTCTTTTTCTGCATCCCGAAATGATCGTGATCATCAGGCATTGGCCGAATTGGGATTTGTGGTGGTGGTAATTGATGGTACCTGTAATCCCGGCCGGTCAAAATCTTTTCATGATGTTTGTTATGGCAATATGGCTGACAATACACTGGAAGATCAGATCTCCGGATTAAAACAACTGGCAGCAAAATATCTATACATGGATCTTGAAAAAGTAGGTGTGTGGGGACATTCGGGTGGTGGTTATGCAACAGCTGCTGCCATGTTCCGCTATCCCGATTTTTATAAAGTAGGTATTTCCGAATCAGGTAATCATGAAAACAGAAACTATGAAGATGATTGGGGCGAACGGTATATTGGTTTATTGATAAAAGATGCCAAGAGTAAAACGAATTATGATGACCAGGCCAATCAATATTTTGCTGCTAACCTGAAAGGTAAGCTGATGCTGGTTCACGGAGCCATGGATGATAATGTCCCACCTTCTAATACCTACCTGGTAGTGGATGCATTGGTGAAAGCAAATAAAGATTTTGACCTGGTTATTTTTCCACATGCAAGACATGGTTTTGGCGTTGATGGATTATATATGATGCGCAGGCGTTGGGATTATTTTGTAAAAAACCTGATGGGTGCCGAGCCGCCAAAAGAGTTTAAAATAGTGGCGAATTAGTGAATCATAATGATAAAGATTTTAAAAATCAAAAAGCCGTCTCACTTATTAAGTGAGACGGCTTTTTGATAAATTATTTTGATAAATTAATTTGTTGGATTCGAAGGCAGAATGCCTTTGCGAATAGACTGGAACATCAGGTCCACTTTCCCGTCTTTATTAAAACGCCATGTCTCCTGTAAACTTATAGAGTCCACCTTTCCGTTCATGTCGGTCATCACTTCACTACCCCAAACGACAACCCAGTTTTCGTCCTTATCGGTGCTTTTTACCGCAAAAATGGCATCTACATTTACATCCATGCTTTTAAAGGAATTCCGGTAATTCTGCATTCCCGCCAGTAAAGTATCTGTGACACCTATCATATTCGTTCCATCTGCCAGGGACAAAGAAAGGCTGTCGGCAAAACGAGTACGGCTTGCACTTAAGTCTCCTTTTTCCCATTCATGCCAAAGGGCCAGAACAGTTTCAGTATTGGTAGCATCGTCCATAACAAATGATGCTGAATAACCTGGGGTAAAACCATGCATGTTTACAGGAACAGCTGCAATTGCAGCGGCTGCTGAATCGGCCGTTTTATCGGCATTACAGGAAAAAATAAAAAATGAAAAAGCGGCAAAAAAAATTCGTTTCATAATTGATGATTTTAGTTTAAAAAAAATTTAAGAAAAAAAAATCGTCTTTCAAAAAGTATGGAGTGAAGTACTAAGTTAAGTTTTTATTAATATGATAAAATTAATTTTCCAAAAGAAGAGCCATAGCTTGGTATGAGTATTGCGCAATAATAAACGACAGCATCTAATGTAGTTGGTGGAATATAAAAAATGCAAGCACGGGGGAAAGGGATAGTAAATTTAAATTACCGTCTTCAGTAATACCAATATCAATCGGCGATATTAATATTTCCAAATTTCAACTTATTGGCTTCGTAATTCTTTTTGGCTTTTTCCAATATTCTTTTGAAATCGGGATCTTTCCGGTAAACACTAAATAGATTGGCATTGCTGAGCCAGTTATAATTATTATTTCCCGTATCGACTCCTTTTTCAATACGGGCCAATACATCTTTCAATATCTTGTTTCGGTTAGAATACAATTGAACCAAATTGTCATTGCGAAATGCCGTGTCAACTTTTTGCATTTCACCCTTAGCTGCATAGAGCTGTGATCTTAGAGAAAGATATTGACCAGGTCTAGCATCTAATCTTTTCTGCACATTATCAAATTCGCCGAAGTATATCTGCCAACGAATAAGAGTAGCCTCAAAATTGAATATATCATTCGTTAATTCGGTACAGGTTTGAAAAGCTTTTTTTGCTTCGGTATACTTTCCTGTCATGGCATATGCATTTCCTAGATGTGCATAATTAGTAGGGTCAAGCGGATCAGCTTTAGTAGAAGCAATAAAAAACGGGATGGCCTCTTCATGAAGACCAAGATCTATAGAAAGTGTAAAACCTATATTCAAATTAGTCAGGGGATCTGTCGGTGCAAGAAAATAAGCTTTTTTAAGATAGTCAAAGCTGCTGTCAAATAGGGGCTCTGTACGATGCACAATTGCCCATGCCATGGCTGTATTAACGAAAGATGAATTTGGTTTTAATTTCAATGCTTTTCTTGCCAGTTGCTCTTTCAGTATCAATAAATCTTTTGGAAATTCTTTTTCATTTTGGTTTCGCAATTCATCATATACTTCTGCAAGTCCTGCATAGGCTTCTGCATAGTTCGGATCCAGTTTGATGGCCTTTTCGAAAAATGTTTTAGCCTTTTCAAAATCTTCATTCAGGTGGGTGTTGAAATATTTTTTATACATGAAATAATACCCTTTCTGAAACTGTTCATACGCTTCTACATTATTAGTAGGAGTTTCATTGATCTTTGCATTGGCTTCCGGGGAAATTTCTATTTCAAATTTTTGTGCAATCATTTTGGATATTTCGCTTTGCACTTTAAAAATATCATTCATCTCCCGATCAAAGGTTTCACTCCAGAGATGCGTTCCGTCACTTGCTTTTATCAGCTGGGCGGTGATGCGTATGGTATTGCCTGATTTTCTAACACTTCCTTCCAGCAGATAGGCCACACCTAATTTTTCGCCGATACTTACCAGGTCTTCATTTTTTCCTTTAAAAGCAAATGAGGAGGTGCGACCAATTACTTTCAGTCCAGGTAATTTGGTGAACATATTAATCAGTTCTTCGCTTAAGCCATCAGAAAAATATTCCTGTTGAGGATCGCTGCTCATATTTACAAAAGGAAGAACAGCAATGGATTTTTCCGTTGCATCATTGCTTGAAGCAGATCCTTGTTTTTTATAAATAAAAAAATACCCGGATACGGCAACCGCTAAAATCAGTACGGCACCAATCGCAAAAATTCTTTTTCGTTTGGCAGCCGCTTTTCTGCTATTTTCTTTCTTCAGAATTGCTACCGCTTCTGCGTCGAAACTTACAGAACCAATTAATTTTATTTCATAGATTCTTACAGACTCACTTACATTTTTCAGATTTTCTTCACGGATAAATTCAGTGAAAATTTCTTTTTTATTGCTTACGTTTTTATATACAGCTTCTGAAACAAAGGTTCCGCCAATAGGTGCAAGGGCCTGCAACCGCGAAGCAATATTTACACCATCACCAAACACATCATTGTTTTCAAAAACTACTTCGCCGAGATGAATTCCGATTCGAAGTCGAAGACCATCAACTCCGGTACAAGCATGATGAATTGCTCCTGCACACATTACGGCATCTGTTACCGTATGGAAACTTGCCAGCACCCCATCGCCCAGTTCTTTTATCCAGGTGCCTTTGTATTGTTTAATTAGTGGTTTTTGAATATCCCGGTTTTTTCTGAGTAGTTCAAATGCTTTTTTTTCATCAGCTCCCATTAATGCGGTATACCCGGCAATATCGGTGAACATGATAGCAGCTAGCTGGCGGGATTGAGACATATGAATGAAATGAGTAATTGAAGATAATGAAAACGAAATTAGTCTGATTGAAGATTTATTTTCTTCGGGAAAGCACTGTAACGTGGACCATCCACCGCATTTTTAAAAGAGGATATCCCTTAAACCAATAAAGCACCGTTACCTGCCATCTGACGCAACGTCCTCCGGCATACACACATAGCTTCTGAGAGACGTTGCTGCGAAAAGACGATCAATTACTAAAACTTCTATTTAAAAAGTAAGAATTGAGAACTATTTTACAGGTATATTTCTAAAAGACATTTTAAAAGCATTATGCAACAGGTTCTTCATTATTTTTTGCATGTAGGTTTTCCTTTATTCATCGCCATACTTTTTTACAAAAAGAATTGGATAAAAACGTATTTGATTTTGCTGCTTACGATGTTGGTAGATCTGGATCATTTATTTGCAACCCCGGTATTTGACCCATGCCGTTGCAGCATTGGGTTTCATCCATTACATAGTTACCTGGCTATTGTCATTTATTTTTTAATGTTAGTACACCCAAAAATCAGGATAATTGGGATAGGCTTATTACTCCACATGGCTACAGATGCCATTGATTGCTTTTTCAGTTTGCAGAATTGCCAATGAAAAACCTGCTTCTCAGCAACGTCTCTTTACAGGCTTTTGTATTTGCAGAGGACCTTGCGTTATTTGAAACAGCCGATTCAATAATCTGACGCAACGTCCTCCGGCTTACACACATAGCTTCTGAGAGACGTTGCTGCGAAAAGAAAAAAATCAATTCTTCCTTTCCTCCAGCCATGCTGCCAATTCCTTCTTAATAGCGGCACCTATTTTTTGCTGATTTTCGGGATTTCGCAGAAATTCATAACTGGCCATATTATCACCAATTTCAAGCAACACCCGGTAAGGGGCCGTATTATTATTTTCATCGAGACTGTAAAAACCCAGTTTGCCGGTTACAGAACAACGGTAGTCATTTCTGCCGGTAGTACTATCCAGCAATACTCCCCGGTTTTCCATACCTGTTACATTACTGATTGCCTGAATCAACCTGCCAGCCAGTGCCCGGTTTTCTTTTTCAAAGTTATCACCATAGTGAATATAACCCCATACGGCATGTCGTTTTGTGCCCCCGTTATTATGAACAGAAATAAAAACCAGTGGATTTTTTTTATTCGACTGCTGCAACTCATAGGCATACCCGGAAAGTTTTCCATCAACAACCGCTGAAGTATGCCCGACAACCGTATTGCTTCCGGCATCAGCATGGTGCAGGTTCTTT
>JAYWCV010000151.1:0-13414 GCA_043780275.1 Chitinophagaceae bacterium | reverse complement strand
AATATGCAACGATTTTTACTTAGGTTAAGTGCTTTTTTAATAGCGATAATTTTTTCTGTACTCAACTTGTTTGCGCAAGTAACAGATACTTCCAAATCAGTATCCATAGATCCAAAATTGATTGAATGGGAAAATGCAAGAGTGCCTAAAGAATATACTATTAAGGAAATCAAGATTTCAGGAATCAAATACCTCGACCCAGCAATTGTTTTGTCGATTTCTGGTATGGTAGAAGGCGATAAAGTATTGCATCCCGGCGGCGATCAGTTTTCGAAATCTATAAATAGCCTTTGGCGTCAGAAGCTGTTTTCTAATATTGAAATATATGTGACGGCAGTAAAGGATAATGAAATTTCAATTGAAATAAACCTTCAGGAAAGACCCCGACTTTCCAGTTTCAAATTTAATGGAATCAGTAAAGCAGATAAAGAAGAATTGCAAGGTAAAATAGGGCTTACAAAATCTACCATCATTACTGAAAATACCCGGATAACGGCCAATGAAATAATTACCAAGTTCTATGCTGATAAAGGGTATACAAATGTAAAAGTAGATATTGTTGAAAAACCTGATTCGAAACAGGAAAATTTCAATACGTTAACCCTAACGATAGTTAAAGGAAATAAAATTAAAATAAACCAGATTGGATTTTATGGTAACGAAGAAATAGATGATTTGGGGCTAAAGAAAAAAATGAAAGGCTCAAAAGAAATGTCAAAATTCACCGTGGAGCCTTCCAATGAAAGAGGGCCTTATGGTGAAAACGAAAAGTATTCATTTAAAGAATATGTACATGATTGGGGATTCTTGTCATTGACAAAAACAAAAAATCTTTTAGATCCTTATTTAAGGATCAAGTTTTTAAGCTCTGCCAAATATAATTTCACCAAATTTGAAGAAGACAAAGAAAAAATTCTTGATTACTACAATTCCTTAGGTTATCGGGATGCGCAGATTGCAGCAGATACACAGTATTATACTAAAAGCGGAAACCTGAATATCGATATTAAAATTGACGAAGGAAAAAGATATTATTTCGGCGATATCAGTTGGAAAGGAAATACCAAGTATAAGGATTCGGTTTTAAACTACTATTTAGACATCCGCAAAGGCGATACATATAATATAGAAACCTTGAACAAACGTTTGGGAAAAGAGCTTTCTCAGGAAGGTGGTGATATCAGTGGACTGTACATGGATGATGGATATTTATTTTTCCGGGTTGAACCGGTTGAGGTTTCTGTATATAATGATACGATTGATTACGAAATTCGAATTACTGAAGGACCTCAGGCAACCTATAAAGACATCAAAATATTTGGCAATGAAAAAACGAAGGAACATGTAGTTCGCCGGGAACTAAGAACACTGCCGGGAGAAAAATTCAGCCGTTCAGATCTGATCCGTTCTCAAAGAGAATTGGCGAATCTTCAATATTTTAACCAGGAAACAATTGGTATCAATCCTATTCCAAATCCAGAAGATGGAACAGTAGATATTCAACTGAAACTGGAAGAAAAATCGTCCGACCAGTTAGAGATGTCTGCCGGATGGGGTGGAGGTATTGGCTTGACAGGAACCTTGGGCGTAACGTTTAATAATTTTTCTATCAGAAACATATTGAATAAATCTTCCTGGGATCCTTTGCCTACCGGTGATGGACAGAAACTTAGTATTCGATATCAGTCAAATGGACGGGCTTTCAGATCCTACAACTTTTCATTCACCGAACCTTGGTTAGGTGGTAAAAAAAGAAATTCATTTACTACAAGTATTTTTAGCAGTAAGTTTTCAAATGCGTTCGATCCGTTTACCGGTCAAATAGATCAGAAAAGATCAGATTCAAACTACCTGAAAACATTGGGCTTAACCCTGTCTTTAGGTAAACAGTTAAAATGGCCGGATGATTATTTCAGTTTAGTATATTCTTTGAACTTTACCAGGTACGACCTGAAAAATTATCCGATATTTCAAGGACTTAGCAATGGACTTTCTACAAATATCAGTTTGAAGATGGCTCTGCAACGTTCATCTGTATATGATCCTACATTTCCCCGAAGTGGATCAAATATTATGGCAAGTGTACAACTTACCCCGCCTTATTCATTATTTAATCCTGGTTTAATAAACTCTGCTAACCCCTATCGTAATCCGGAATACCACAAATGGCGTTTTAATGCAGAATGGTTTGTGCCAATTGGTAAACCAATGGGGACCGATAAAAATCGCCAGTTTGTATTAAAGATGGCTGTTAAGTATGGATTTATGGGCCGTTACAATAAAAATCTTGACTTCTCTCCATTTGAAAGATTTCAGGTGGGTGATGCTGGTTTGACAAACAATTTTGGGTTGTTAGGGTATGATATTATTGCACATCGTGGATATCCGGTATATGAAACATCTGATCCTTCCGTGAATCCCGATCAGCAAAATGCCAGCCGTTTCTTTACCATGTTTAACAAGTACCAGTTGGAACTTCGTTTTCCTGTAGTAACTAATCCAAGCAGTACTATTTATGCACTCAGCTTTTTTGAAGCTGCAAATGGATGGCATAGCTTTAAGGACTATAATCCTTTTCAGTTAAGAAGAAGTGCCGGTGTAGGAATGCGTTTCTTTTTGCCTATGTTTGGATTACTTGGATTTGATTACGGAGTAGGTTTAGATCGTTTGCAGCCTGGTCCTAATAAGTTGAAGAACGCTGCCAGATTCACGTTTATGTTAGGATTTGAACCTGAATAAGATCATATATTTAAATCGTTATTTATGAATAAAATTTGTTTCTTCCTGATTTTTACGTGTGTGATGGCTTTTAATGCCGCAGCACAGAAGTATGCTGTCATAGATACAAAATACATTCTTGACAGGATGCCTGAATATAAAACAGCACAATCTGGACTTGATGCTGTTGCACTTGGCTGGCAAAAAGAAATTGATGGAATGCAAGCCGATTTGGACAGAATGTATAAGAATTACGAGGTAGAGCAAGTCATGTTGTCGCCAGAATTACAGAAAAAAAGAGAAGACCAGCTTTTTTTAAAGGAAAAAGAGTTGAGAGATCTTCAACGGAAGCGTTTTGGATTTGAAGGGGAACTATTTAAAAAAAGACAGGAATTAATTAAACCTATACAGGATAAGGTTTACAATGCCATTCAAAAAATGGCAGTACAAAGAGGCTACGATTTCATCCTTGATAAAAGTGAAGGAATTACTGTTATATTTGCCGACCCAAAACTGGATAAGAGCGAAGATTTGTTGAAAGACCTGGGGGTAAGGAATTAAAGCTGTTAATTTATTTTAACAAAACAACCATTTGATATTTTATATTATCATACAAACAAGTAAAAACTAAAACTGCTTTTTGTCTCTGGCAAAAGCTAAAATCGAAAAGAAAAAAAAACAAACATGAAAAAATTTATTACAGTACTAGTGGTTTCTATGGGCATGTTAGTTTCAGGAACCAGCGTAAATGCACAGTCCAAATCTGGTCATATCAGCGTAGACCAGGTAGTTGGTTTAATGCCGGAATTAAAAAAAATTGACACTTTATTACAAAAGTTTCAGGTTGACTCTATCAATACCGAGTTGGCTTTTCTTGCCCAGGATTATAATTACAAAGACAGTTTATTAAACAAAAACAAAGATTCTGCAAAAATTCCTTCTCCTATCCGTAATCAGTATCGCCAGGATATCCAGAACATTACGTACAAAGTTCAGAACTGGGAGGCTTACACACAACAGGAAATGGAAAGAAAGCAAAACGAATTGTTGGCACCCGTTTACAAAAAAGTATACGATGCAATCAATGCTGTTGCTAAAGAAAGTGGTTATGCGTATGTGCATAGCAGAGAATCATTGATTGTTGCACCTCCGGCAGATGATCTTTTACCGTTGGTAGCTAAAAAACTAAATGTCAAAATTCCAGCTGCAGCACCTGCTGTTAAGTAAAATTTAGAAATATAAATTATTGCAAAAGCATCGGTTTTTACCGATGCTTTCTCATGTCTATTATAACTGCAGCATATTTGAATGCAGTTTGTTATTTTTGAATCATGCAAGAAAAAGGACCGATTGGTATTTTCGATTCCGGGTATGGAGGATTAACGGTCATGAAAGAGATCGTTTCAAAACTGCCCGAATATGATTATATCTATTTGGGCGATAATGCCCGATCTCCATACGGGCCAAGATCATTCGATACCGTTTATAAATATACATTGGAGTGTGTAAAGTGGTTTTTCGATCAGGGTTGCCCACTGGTAATTCTTGCTTGTAATACAGCCTCAGCAAAAGCTTTGCGAACAATACAACAAATTGACCTGCCCAAAATGGCTCCGGAAAAAAAAGTATTAGGAGTTATCCGGCCAACTGCAGAAGTGATTGGTAATTTTTCGGAAACAGGCAGTGTTGGGGTTTTAGCTACTGCCGGTACTGTAAACTCCGGATCTTATCTTATTGAGATTAATAAGTTTTTTCCCGATGTAAAAGTTTACCAGGAGGCTTGTCCAATGTGGGTTCCCTTGGTAGAGAATAACGAATTTAAAAGCCATGGGGCCGATTATTTCGTTAAAAAACACATCAATAATATTTTCGATTCAGGAGAAAATATTGATGTATTGTTACTCGCCTGCACTCACTATCCATTACTTAAAGAGAAAATTGAAGAATATCTTCCGATTGGTGTTAAACTACTATCGCAGGATGAAATAGTTACAAATAGCCTGGTTAATTATCTGAAACGGCATCCGGAAATAGAGCAGAAATGTTCTAAAAACGGTCATCAGCGTTTTTATACAACCGATGATACTGACAATTTCGACAGTCATGCCAGTACTTTCTTTGGCAATGAGCTTTTTTCCATACATGTTTCCGTATGAGGATAAATAGTCATGTAAAAATAAGTCAACTCTTTTTCAGTTGTTAATCAACCAATTAAAGTCTTTTTTAAAAATAATTGATATCAACCTTTAAAATTGATCTCGTTTTAATACCTTTGCCGTCCTTTCACAAACAGTATGGGATGGTGCCCAAACGACTGTTACAAAAATGAGTTCAAATAATTATTTTGTAAAAGGAAAAATTTAAAAGAAATGCCAGGTAAAAAAAGAACATATCAGCCATCTCGTCGTCGTCGTAAAACAACTCACGGTTTCCGTAAGCGTATGCAAACGGCTAACGGACGTAAAGTATTATCATCACGTCGTAAGAAGGGCCGTAAGAGCTTATCAGTTTCAGATCAAATGAGATTGAAATAAAATATTTTTTCCGGTTATTTCCGGAAATCTTAATTTGCTAAAGCTTCGGATATATGTCCGGAGCTTTTTATTTTTGAAAAAGATGCCAGCTAATTTTACACTCGGGAAAAACGAAAGGCTTAAAAGCAAAAAGAGCATTGATCAGTTGTTCAATGAAGGAAAAGGATTTTCCGTATTTCCTTATAAAGTTTTATATAATTTTTTTGAAAAAGAAATTGATACCAATGCCAGTCATCTGAAATTTGGCGTGGCCGTTTCTTCCAGGCATTTTAAAAAAGCGGTAGACAGAAATAAAGTTAAACGGCTTACCCGTGAAGCTTATCGGGTTCAAAAAAATGAACTGAGAGACCTTGTTAAAAAAATGGATATTCAATTGAATGTATTCTTTATTTATACAGCTAAAGAAATACCCCCATTCGAAATGTTGAATGAAAAAGTGGTCCAGATCATCCATAAATTGCTTTCAATTATTCATGAAAAAAATACTGCAAATACTTAGTCTACCTTTTATTTTAATTATAAAAGTTTACCAATGGGTGATATCACCGTGGCTGGGGCCTAAATGCCGGTACACCCCCACCTGTTCTCATTATGCAGTGGAAGCATTACAGAAGCACGGAATTTTTAAAGGCTTATGGCTTGCTATCAAACGAATAAGCAGTTGCCATCCATGGGGTGGTAGTGGGTACGATCCCGTACCTTAATATCATTCAAATAAAAAAACCGCCAGTAATTCCAGCGGCTTTCAAAAATGAGCAACTTTATAATAAACTAAGCAGCTTCAAAGCGTTCTGCAACTTTTTCCCAGTTAACTAAATTCCAGAAAGCAGCTAAATAATCGGCACGGCGGTTTTGGTAATGCAGGTAATAAGCATGTTCCCAAACATCAACGCCCAGAACCGGACTGCATTTGCAATCAGCCACATCCATCAATGGGTTATCCTGGTTGGGGGTAGAGCAAACAGTGAGTTTGCCATCCTTCACTCCAAGCCATGCCCATCCCGATCCAAAACGGGTCATTCCTGCTGCATTAAATTTTTCTTTTAAACCATCAAACGAACCAAAAGATTCGGTAATGGCTTCAGCCAGTTTTCCTGAAGGGTTTCCTCCACCGTTTGGCGACAGGCTTTCCCAGAAAAAACTGTGGTTCCAGTGTCCTCCACCGTTATTACGTACGGCAGCACTGATGTTTCCGGCAGTAGCTACCAGTTCTTCCAGACTTTTATTTTCATGTTCGGTACCGGCTATTGCTTTATTTAAATTGTCAATATATGCCTGGTGATGCTTGCCGTGATGTATTTGCATCGTTGTAGTGTCTATATGTGGCTCTAATGCATCGTGTGCATAAGGCAACGCAGGTAATGTAAATGCCATAGTTATTTTTTTTTAGATTGATAATTTACGATTTTTTAACAGGACTACAAATTTACAAAAACACAACAGTCTTTGATCAATTGAATTGTAATTCTTTAGAATGTTTATCTTTTCTTTCTGAAAAAACGTTTCATCAGTTCTGCACATTCATCATTCAGCAAGCCATGAACAATTTCCGTTTTTGGATGAAATGGCCAATTTGATCCCGTCGTTTTTTTGTGGCCATTCTTTTCATCTGCAGCACCCCAGACCACTTTTTTAAGCTTACTCCAGTATAAAGCTCCTGTACACATGAGGCAAGGTTCAACAGTTACATACAATATTGCTTCGGGCAAATATTTACTGCCCAAATAATTGAATGCAGATGTTAAGGCAATCATTTCGGCATGGGCTGTAGGGTCGTTCAGTTTTTCCGTCATATTTCTGCCACGGGCAATAATTTTTTCATTTAAAACAACCACGGCACCAATGGGTACTTCATCTTCATCAAAAGCAATTCTGGCTTCTTTAAGTGCCTGCATCATGTAGAACTCGTCAGTCATAAAAATGATTTTCCTATCTTGTTACAAATTTAAAAGATAATGGCCGACATCAATCAATTATTATCGATGCGTAACTATTTTGAAAGCGGTGAAACCAAACCATATGCTTTCAGAAAAGGGCAGTTACTAAAATTAAAAGCGGCCATTAAAAAATATGAAAGTGCCATTTATGATGCGTTAAGTAAAGACCTTAAAAAAAGTGCAGAAGAAAGTTTTGTAACAGAAACAGGGTTGGTTTTAGCAGAAATAAATTACACATTAAAAAACCTGAAGAGCTGGATGAGCAATGAAAAAGTTTCAACAAATATGCTGAACCTTCCTTCTTCCAGTTTTATTATGAAAGAACCGTTGGGAGTTGTACTGATCATCGGTCCATGGAATTATCCATTTCAATTATTGATCAATCCATTGGTAGGAGCCATTGCTGCAGGAAATTGTGTAGTATTAAAACCAAGTGAGTTTGCAGCAGCTACCGAAGCCATTATGAAAATAATTATTGAAGAAATTTTTGATAAAAAATATATTTTATATGCCGAAGGAGGTGCAGAAATAGTGCCTGCTATGATGAATAATTTTCGCTTCAATCATGTGTTTTTTACCGGTAGTACAGCAGTGGGCAGACTGGTTTATAAAATGGCTGCAGATAAACTAGTGCCGGTTACGCTGGAACTTGGAGGCAAAAGCCCCTGTGTGGTGGAAGCAGATGCTGATATAAAAGTATCGGCCCGCAGAATAGCCATGACCAAGTTTTCGAATGCCGGACAAATGTGTGTGGCACCGGATTATGTGTTGGTGCATTCTTCTAAAAAAGAGGAATTGGTCAATGAATTAAAAAACAATATTTCAAAATTCTTTTCGGATGATCCGGCTAACGACTACAACTATTGCAGGATTATTAATGAAAAACAATTCGATCGGTTAGTTACTTATCTGAGCCAAGGCCATTTAGTTTATGGGGGAAATCATGATCGGGATAAACTTTATATAGAACCAACCATCATCGAAAATGTATCGATGGATAAACCCATCATGCAGGATGAAATTTTTGGTCCGATACTTCCCGTTATTTCGTTTAACAGCAGCGAAGAAGCAATGCAGATAATCCGAAAAACCCCTGACCCTTTATCCTTTTATATTTATACATCCAACAGTAAAAAAGAAAAAGAATGGTTGGAGGCCGTACCGGCTGGTGGTGCCTGTGTAAATAATTCGAGCTGGCATGTTGCCAATCATCACCTGCCTTTTGGCGGACGAGGAAACAGCGGGATTGGCAATTATCATGGTAAAAACAGTTTCAATGTTTTTAGTCATAGTAAAGCCGTTTTAAAAACACCAACATGGTTCGATCCGGCTATCAAGTATCCACCTTTCAAAGGGAAATTGAAATTGTTTAAATTGGCTTTGCGATAGCGAATAAATGACCTGGTTAATTTTAAGTTTTCATTATGGTTAAAAATTTGCTGCTTATTTTTTTCATGCTGTTGATTGCCTTTTCGGGATATGTGTTTATTGTAAATAGAAATTCAAAAGATATGAATATCAGGCAACTTGTGTTGAAAGCCATTTACCCATTAGTTATGCAAATGGATAAATTAATGGGAAAGCAAAAAATAAAAAGCAGTGATGGGGAAAATATTCCGCCTGTTTCTTTCTATTCGTTAAAAACGATAACGAACAAAGGGGAAGATTTTTCTTTTGAATCATTAAGAGGAAAGAAAGTGTTATTGGTGAATACGGCCAGTGAATGCGGGTATACCGGGCAATTTGATGACTTGCAAAAATTGCATGAGCAATTCAAAGACAAGCTGGTTGTTATCGGGTTTCCGGCCAATGATTTTAAACAACAGGAAAAAGGATCGGATCAAGAAATTGCAGAATTCTGCCGGCTGAATTTTGGGGTTAGCTTTCCGTTGATGAAAAAAAGTTCAGTCATCCGGGGAGCTAATCAGAACAATGTTTTTCATTGGCTTTCTGATTCAACATTAAATGGCTGGAATTATAAACAACCTTCCTGGAATTTTTGTAAATACCTGGTGAATGAAAAAGGCGTATTGACCAATTTCTTTTCTACTTCGGTTTCTCCTTTCAGTGAGGAAGTTTTAGATGCAATAAAAAAATAAAAGATCAGATAATTAAAAAAGGCATGATGCTATGCACAGCTATTGCATGCTATGGCTGTCATGTTTAAGCTCCTCTTTTCAAACTGGTAACCGGTATAGGTTTTGATGATTTCATCCAACACCTGATCGATTTCTTCAACTTCCTTTATCGTAACAAGTTTTAAACGGTACTCTTTAATGTTAGGAATCCCTTTCAGGTAATTGGTATAGTGGCGGCGCATTTCATTGATGCCCGGCACCAAACCCTTCCATTCTACCGAGCGGTGAAGGTGCAAACGGATCACTTCAACCCTTTGTTCAATGGTTGGAGGATCGAGATGTTCACCGGTTTTCAAAAAATGTTTTATTTCATTAAAAATCCATGGATAGCCAATAGCAGCACGACCAATCATGATGCCATCAACACCGTAGCGGTTTTTATATTCCAATGTTTTTTCAGGCGTATCTATGTCGCCGTTTCCAAAAATGGGTATCGTAATACGTGGGTTGTTTTTTACTTTGGCAATCAATGTCCAATCTGCTTCACCCTTGTACAACTGTGCCCTTGTTCTGCCATGAATGGATAATGCTTTGATACCTGCATCCTGTAAGCGTTCAGCTACTTCTTCAATATTTTTACTGTTCTCATCCCAGCCCAGTCTTGTTTTTACGGTAACCGGCAGTGATGTGGATCTTACTACGGCCGATGTAAGCCTGATCATCATATCTACATCTTTCAGTACAGCCGCACCGGCTCCTTTCGAAACCACCTTTTTTACCGGGCAACCAAAATTAATATCCACCAGGTTGGGTTGTACTGCATCTACAATCTTTGCACTCATGGCCATGGCTTCTTCATCGCCTCCAAAAATCTGTATACCGATGGGTCTTTCGTAATCGAATATGTCTAGTTTTTGTTTGCTTTTTATGGCATCACGTATCAAACCTTCTGATGAGATGAATTCGGTATACATCAAATCGGCGCCGTTTGTTTTGCATACCGCACGGAAAGGAGGATCGCTTACATCTTCCATCGGCGCTAACAATAGCGGAAAATCAGGAAGTGATATATTGTCTATTTTAACCATATTTATTCGGATCGTTTACCTTGAAAATTTCAAAATCAACTTGCAATATTGAATGCCTATTTTTGAGCAGCAAATTTACAACCTAAAAACGGACTTCACAGTATGCATTCATATTTAAAAACAAGACCAGTATGGGTTCAGTTATTTTTATTGCTGGGATTGAGCTTTGGAATTTTCATGATATTCAGCTTAATTGGCGTTACTCTTTTAACAAAGATGACAGGATTAAGTCTTTCGGAAATTAGTAATTCAGCAAACTGGAAAGCCGATGATTCTCGATACATTATTTTTGTAAGAGGTATGTTGCTGGTTCAGTTTCTGGGCTTGTTTTGCATTCCTTCTTTGTTATTCAGTTATTTTTCGGACCCCAATCCACGTGAATATATTGGTTTAAAAAAACCGGGGAAACTGGCCTTTTATCTGGTAGCTGCTGCAGTATTGATTTTTGCTTTGCCATTGGTTGAATGGATGGGAACAATCAACCGGAATATTCCTTTCCCCGAAACCATTAATAACTGGATGAAGCAGGGAGAGGATCAGGCTAATCAGCAAATTCAATTCATGTTAACCAGAAAAGGTCTGGCTGACTTAGTGATGAATCTTGTTTTTATTGCCGGCTTTGCATCGATAGGTGAAGAACTTTTATTTAGAGGAATCATTCAGCGACTGATCATTAAAGTTTCTAAAAACCCAATGACCGGAATCATCATTACGGCAATTGTTTTCTCCGCCATTCATTTACAATTCTATGGGTTTTTTCCAAGATTTTTTCTCGGCGTTTTGTTGGGAATGATTTATTGGTATAGTGGTAGTTTATGGACAGCCATATTTGCACACTTTATCTACGATGCTTTTTGGGTAGTGATGAGTTATTTCAATCCGGCATTAATCATGGACGAAACTTCAACATTATTTACTTCATCCGGCTTTGTATTGCCGGTGCTGGTAAGTTTTACAGCTGTTGTTGCGTTGGTATGGTGGATGCAAAAAAAATCGGATGTGACATATGAAAAAGTCTATGCCGGTGATGATCCCGATAAAGATCTTCCATTCGATTCAAACTAAATATCTATTTTCATAGCTCCATGGCATTCAATCTACAAACATTTAAAACCCGGACTTTATCGGCCCTGATTTTTGCGGCGGTAATGATTTTCGCTTTGTTATGGAGCCATTGGACATTCTTCCTTTTATTTATGGTTATTCATTTTGGTTGTTGGTTGGAATATCAGAAATTGATAGGATTAATTGATTCCGATTATGCCAAAATAACGCCATACCATAAATTCGGAGTGATGCTTGCCGGTAGCTGCATTTTACTTTACTTCACCAACGACTCTTATCATATCTATGGTTTTCGCTTGCACGAAATGGGTTGGTGGTTTGGGTTGGTATCTATATTCATTCTACCTATTATGGAATTATTATTCAATAAAGAAATTCGCCCCAAAAATATTGGGTACTCATTTCTTGGATTGATATATATATCGCTGAGTTTTGGTTTAATGATTGATTTACGCAATGTTTATTTCAATCACTTAACATTGGGTGGATATGTGGATCTGGGATATGTCATTCCGTTAGGGTTGATTTTTTCCATTTGGGCAAACGACAGTTTCGCTTACCTGGTAGGTTCTTTTATTGGACGAACAGCTTTTTCTAAAATATCACCGAAGAAAACCTGGGAGGGAACAATTGGTGGCGTAATTCTTTGTGTTTTGTTAATTGCGTATCTGGGTTCTGCAGCCCGGTTCTTTACCTTGAAGGATTGGATAATCATCGCAACGATTGCCGCTGTTGCAGGTACACTAGGTGATTTGCTGGAATCTAAATTGAAAAGAATGGCCGGTGTAAAAGACAGTGGTTCTTTAATGCCCGGCCATGGGGGGTTTTTAGATCGGTTCGACTCTCTGTTGATTGCCATTCCATTTACCTGGATATATGTTTATTTTTTTATGTAATAAACCAATAAGGCTAATATCCCCAAAGCTGTTTACTTTTCGTATTTTTGACTCTCAATTTTTTTTGAATGACTATACATAGAGAAGGATATAAGAGTATTGCGATTGCTACATTGGGTTTTGTATTAATCAATCTGTGTTGCTTTTATTCGTTGAGTTTTGACATGCCGGTATTATGCTGGATCATTTTCTTTGCAACTTTAGGATTATTGATTTTTGTTATTTCTTTTTTCCGGATACCAGATCGTAAAATGACCGAAAGGGAATCTGCAGTAATTTCTCCTTGCGATGGAAAAGTAGTGGTGATTGAAGAAGTAATGGCTGATGAATATTTTACCGATAAACGTTTACAGATATCCGTTTTTATGAGTCCTTTGAATGTACATGTAAACCGGAATCCTGTTGCAGGGGAAGTGCTATATAGCCAATATCATAAAGGTAAATACCTGGTAGCATGGCATCCGAAGTCGTCAACCGAGAACGAAAGGCATTCGGTGGTTTATAAAACAAATGGTAAAGAGTTATTGGTAAAGCAAATAGCCGGTGCTGTTGCAAAGCGTATCGTTAATTACCTGCAACCCGGACAACATGTAAAACAAAATGAGGAGATGGGATTTATTAAATTTGGTTCAAGAGTTGACCTATTACTTCCACTTGAAACTAATGTAAAAGTAAAAATTGGCGACGTAGTTCAGGGTGGCGTTACGGTATTAGGTGAAATTTAACATTTAGAATATTTGCAATTTGTATATTGTAAGATTATATTTGAATTCTAAATTTTAAAACAAATTTTATATGAAAAAAATAATGATGTTATCTGCTGCAGTTGTTCTTGTTGGCGGTTTAGCTTTTGCCAATGCAAATGATGGTGGCGGTAAAAGAGGTAAAAAGAAAGCAAAGCAGGAGTGCAGTTCTGAAAAAAGTGGAGATAAAAAATCGTGCTGCGCAAAGAAAGAAGAAGTAAAAGCTTAATCTTATTTAAAAGTCCTCCAAAAGGGCTTTTTTCTTTTTATGGGTGGTTTAGAAAATCTGCTTTAGTTCATCGAGTGAAAAAATAGTATAGGTTGGTTTTATTTCTGTAACCTCGTTGGTATGATT
>JAYWCV010000150.1:0-2232 GCA_043780275.1 Chitinophagaceae bacterium | reverse complement strand
GACCGGAACCTGACTGAATACTTCACCTGTTGCAGGATTTATATTATTCATGAATTGTCCACTCAACGGACCAATAAAATTTCCGCCAATAAAATTTTCGAGATGATAAGGTATGTGCAAGGTTATTGATTTAATTGTTAATTGCTAATTGATAATTGTTAATTGGTTAAACAGTCTTTCTATTAATTTAAATTTTGAGTTTTGAGTTTTTGAATTTAATAACCACTTTATGTTTTTCCAGTATATAGTCCATGATAGCCACAATTTATGCTTCAGGCATATGCTTTAAACTGAGATTCCAATTAACAATTATCAATTAACCATTAACTAAATAGTCCCCGTCCTTCCACCATCCACCGGAATACTTATTCCATTTACATATGAGGCTGCAGGAGATGCCAGAAAAGCAGCAACAGCCGCAATTTCAGCCGCTTCACCAAATCGTTTCATGGGAATTTCATGCATCATTTCATTTTCTAAAACTTCCACATCCAGATTCTTTTTTTCTGCATTTTTCGAAATGATATTTTCCAATCGCTGTGTTTTTGTTGCACCGGGTAAGACACTGTTAACCGTAATATTAAATTGTCCTAATTCATTGGCCATCGACTTGGACCAGGAAGCAACTGCTCCACGAATGGTATTTGATACACCCAGATTAGGCAAAGGCACTTTTACAGATGTAGAAATGATATTGATGATACGTCCATAACCTTCGGCTTTCATGGAAGGAATAACGGCTTGTGTCAATATATGATTGCAGATCAGGTGCCGGTTGAATGTATTGATAAACTCTTCTTCGGTTGCCTCCGTAATTGGCCCCGATGCAGGGCCTCCTGAATTATTGATCAATATATGAACCGGATTCAGGTTGACGAATGATTCAATAATTTTTTTCAACTCCTCCGGCTTATTGAAATCGGCTACATAAAAATGATGCCGTTGATTGAAATCATTTGGCAGTTCCTTAATTACTTCTGCCAGGGTTTCTGCATTACGGGCCAACAAGATACAATGGGCACCAAGGGAGGCCAGTTCTTTTGCTATTGCCAAACCGATTCCCTGAGAACTTCCACAGATAACAGCCGTTTTATTTCTTAATGATAGATCCATATTGATAAATTATACGATACTCAAACCTAAAGAAAATTGTCGTATTTTTCGTTGAATAGTAAAGCATTCATTTATTTGCAGGAATTATTGCTACAAAACTGTTTCAAACTTATTCCTATTTTTAATTTTTAAACCCAATTCAAATGCCCATAGCTGCTCCTTTTAATTTAAAAAAATGGATCGACGATAACCGTCATTTGTTGAAACCTCCTGTAGGTAACCAATGTATGTACAAGGATGCCGAAAATTTTATCGTGATGGTTGTTGGCGGCCCTAATGCCCGCAAGGATTATCATTACAATGAAAGTGAAGAACTATATTTCCAGGTGGAAGGGAATATCGTCTTAAAAATAATAGATAATGGTGTGCCAAGAAATATTCCCATCCATGAAGGAGATCTGTTTTTGCTACCACCCATGACACCCCATTCACCTCAAAGACCGGAAAATACAGTTGGATTGGTTATTGAAAAAGTAAGGGAAGATGAAGAAAATGAAAAAGATGCGTTCATGTGGTTTTGTGAAAACTGCGGCAATAAATTATACGAAGAATTTGTATTTGTAAAAGACATCGTAAATCAATTACCTCCGATCATGGATCATTTTTATTCATCGGATGAAAACCGCACCTGCAAGAAATGTGGCACCCTGATGGAAGCTCCCGTTAAGAAATAAAATAAAAAAAATCAAGATTTTTCATGTCCATTCAAAAGATAGATATCCATACGCATATCATGCCGGAACATATGCCCAACTGGGCTAAAAAATTTGGCTATGGTGAATTCATACATCTTGAGCACAGAAATTGTGAAGCCTGTATGATGAAGGCTGACAAGCTTTTCAGGGTAGTTGAAGAAAACTGTTTTAAACCCGGACCCCGACTCATCGACATGGATGAGTATGGAGTTACCCAACAGGTTTTATCCACCATTCCTGTATTATTTAATTATTGGGCAAATGCAAAAGACGGGCATGAAACGTCCCGTTTTTTCAATGACCATATTGCCGAAACTGTTTCCAATCATCCTGATCGTTTCATAGGTATTGGTACAGTTCCCATGCAGCAAACTGATCTGGCAATAAAAGAAATGGAACGTTGTGTGAAAGAATTAAAAATGCC
>JAYWCV010000149.1:0-13682 GCA_043780275.1 Chitinophagaceae bacterium | reverse complement strand
CTCATGATATTTTCAAGCGATAAAGAATTTACCCTTTGGCCAAAACCCGGTACAAAATTAACGATTGATTTAAACGGAACTTTGTTAACAGTTCCGGTTGTTGGAGGTATGGATGCTTATAAAAATGCAATAAAATGATTTAAAATGATTTAAAACTACATGTTTTTCAAAAGCCGGATATTAAACTTTCCGGCTTTTTTTATTGAATCTATTCTCAGCCGGGTATCAACTCAACCCTGTACAAAGCCGTGGACCCGTCGCATATAAAAATAACGACGAGTCCCTGCGGAGACTCGGTTGGTAAAGAATTACAACGGAAAATGAAGCTTATGACATTATCAATATAAATAGCCCTACTTTGCAGATTCTTGCTGCAACGAATTATTAAATTGAATTGTCACATCTGTTTGTATTTATTGTAATACAAGAATATTAATAAAATGAAAATCAATTCGGCATTATCAAAATCAGGCATTATTATAATAATGATATTGTTCTTTGCCTGTAAAAAAGAGAATCTCCCGAATATTTCCTGCAATGAAAAGTCAAATGCAATTGACTTGGTAAGAAAGCTTTTGCCAGGCAGCTATTCGTGGGCATATACAAAAGAAACCTTTCCAAGCGGCAATAGCAGGATTGAGACGCCCGCAAGCACTGGAAACAACTTTAAATATGTTTTTTATAAAAACGAAAAGCTCTATTACTATAAAAACAATGTGTTACAATCAATTGACTCCTATATAATCGATTATGAGTTTAAACTAACTACTTATCCTTTGGACTCTGCAACAGTTGTTATAATATATGATAGTCAAACGGGGCTAAGAAAAAATTATTTCAGGCCCTATTTATGCACCGATAGCTCCCTGTTTTACAACCCTTACAGTAGTTTCAACTTTAAAAGCTATTACAAACGTAATTAACTAATTTTTACATTAAATTATTCCTCATGACAAAACAGTTTTTACTTATATGCATTGTACTGCAAGGCCTTCAATTGGCGGCCCAAGATCAAGGCCAATGCGGTACTACATTTAATCCCCAGGCAATCCAGATTTCTGACCCAGGCCGATACAACAGGTATCTTCAGCTTGAACAACATATTGCTAACTATATTACTTCATTAAATAATAATAACACAGCAGGGAGACTGATAAACCCCAATAGTACTATTATAATACCTGTAGTTGTTCATGTACTGCACAATGGAACACCGATAGGAGTTGGAAACAATATTTCAGATGCACAAGTTCAATCTCAAATTGATGTTTTAAATGAAGATTTCAGGCGCCTTAATGCAAACAGGGTAAACACCCCTGCTGCTTTTAATGCTGTTGCAGCAGATCCCAATATAGAGTTTCGGTTAGCTTGTATTGACCCTAATGGAAACAATACAACCGGCATACAAAGAGTACAAACAAATATAAACTCATTTACATTACAATTTAATGTTAATAATAAAGTTAATGAACAAGCCACAGGAATTAAATTTTCCGCTACAGGTGGAACGGATGCCTGGCCTACTGACCGATACTTAAATATCTGGGTCTGCAACCTTACACCTGTTTCGCCTACTGAACTTCGAGTCGGGTATGCGCAATTACCAATTGATTTTGCAACAAACCCAAATACAGATGGCGTTGTAATTTTAAATACTGCTTTTGGCAGAGTAGGTAATAATCTGCTACTCCTAAACAGCTTAGGCCGCACCACAACACATGAAGTTGGTCACTGGTTAAATTTATTTCATATTTGGGGTGATGATGTAATTCCAACATGTACCGATTCTGATCAATGCGATGATACACCCAATCAGGCTGGTTCTAATCAATTAAACTTATGTCCTCTATTTCCCATTATTAGTTGTTCAAATGGCCCCAATGGAGATATGTTTATGAATTACATGGAATATACCACAGATGGCTGTAGAAATATGTTCACACAAGGCCAAACAAACAGGATGAGGGCAATGTTTGCACAAGGTGGGCCAAAGGCAGCATTCATTAATAATTATTTTAGAGTAAACGAACGAACTGAACCAATTTGCACCTCAGGCAATGTTACAGCACAGAATCTTTCATGTTTACGCATTACTTGGAGTGTTGTTTCTGGCCCTGCAATAATTATTGGTGGACAAAATACAAATACTGTTACTCTGCAACAAACTGGTAACGGCATCGCAGTAATAAGGGCAACTGCTGGTGGATATATTGATGAAAAAAATATTACACTTGGTACCGGCACCAATTCAATTAATTTCACTCAAAAGGATGTTACCTGTGAGGTGGGGCCTTATTTCTTTGGTGCAGTTGCAGCCGTTCCATCAGCCACAAATTATGCATGGTATTCTAAAGATGAAAGTAATCCTTCAAACCCCTTTGTTTTAAAGCAAACCGGAAATGGTAATACGGCTGATTTTCCTTTAGGCTATAACTACGGAGATCGGTATTACACTATCAGGGTGATTGCCACTGTTCCTTGTGGCAGTATTCAATCTATTGATGCTGATGGTTATATTTATGCACCTGATTGTTCAGGTGGGTTAAGAATAATGACAGCTCCAAACCCAACAAGCAGTACTATGACGGTACAAGTGGTAGATGAATCAGGAAGGCCTTCTGCTAACCCAAATAAAAAGTTTTACGAACTACAATTAACAGATAAGTTAGGAACTGTATTAATAAAACAGAAGTATAATAACGGTACAAATCAGGCTGCCATTAATTTAAGTGGTTTACAAGCAGACATTTATCTATTGCGTGTTTGGGATGGGAAAAAATGGACAATTAAATCGGTAGTCAAAAAGTAATGAATAGAGCGAAAGAAAAAGGGTATGCTTACAAGACATTGCCAAAATGCCGGTTGACTAACAATCAGTCGGCATTTGTTTTTCAATTTCGACTTGTCTTACTAAAATCGAAACAATAAATATATTATACAAAGCCGGAGGTAAAACTTCCGGCTTTTTTTATTGAATCCCTGTCAAAAAAATTAACTTTAGTCAATCATGAAGTTTATCCCCATTCAGGTATTTGATAATTATATGGAAGCCAATATTAAAATGGGAATGCTGAAAGATGCCGGCATCGAATGTTGGTTGAAGGACGAATACATGGTTACTGTGGATCCCATTCTGACAAACGCAATTGGTGGAATAAAACTGGTTGTGCATGAACGGGATGCTCAACAGGCAATACGGTTCATCAATGAAATGGCTGGTTTAAAAAAAGTGGTTTATACCTGTACCAACTGCCGTTCTGTTAATGTAGAATTGGTAAGCACTCCCCGTAAAGCCATCCATTGGCTGACGGCCATGACCAGTTTTTTGATGGGCAATTATGCCATTACGGTAGAAAAAGTTTTTCACTGCTTTAATTGCGGAAACGAATTTTCGGAAGACGAAAGCAAGTCGATGCTTAATTAGTTTTCGAAAGTTTTCCTTAGTTTCATATTTTGTTGATTGTATTATTCTAATTTAATTATGGAGAAATTTTTACTTTTTTTCGAACACATGCCTACCTGGCATCGGGCAGTATGGGTTATATTTTGTATGACCACCTTCTGGCTACTGGAGGGTAACTATCCACTTTTTAAATTTACGTATAAAAAATGGCGGCACGCATTGACCAATATTTTTTTTCTGACCACCACATTGATCATCAATATATTATTTGCATTGGCAACAGTGGGTGTCTTTGCCTGGACAAAAGAATACCATATTGGGTTTCTTTATTTAGCAGAAATGCCAATCTGGTTGGGCCTGCTTTTAAGTATTCTTATTTTTGAGTTGCTTGGACAGTATTTGTCGCACTATTTACTGCATAAATATAAATGGATGTGGAAACTTCATATGGTTCATCACAGCGATACAAAGGTTGATGTAACAACGGGTACACGTCACCATCCGGGTGATTTTATCATCCGGGAGTTATTTGCTTTGATAGCTGTAATAGTTACCGGAGCCCCGGTAAGTTATTATTTTCTGTATCGCTTCTGTACTATCTTTTTTACTTATTTCACGCATAGCAATATTTATTTACCGGTTTGGATAGACAAGCCACTTAGCTGGGTATTTGTAACACCCAATATGCATAAGTTTCACCATCATTTTGAAAGGCCCTGGACCGATACCAATTTTGGCAATATTTTTTCTTTCTGGGACCGCTTGTTTGGAACCTTTGTGTATGATGATCCGAAAAAAATAAAATATGGTCTCGATATTTTGGAAGGAAGAAATGACGAAGACATTTTAAACCAGTTAAAACTTCCTTTCGACAAGACGGTTAAAACCGATTATTAATATTTTCGCATCATGAAAATTATAGCCATGATACCGGCCCGATATGCGGCCACCCGTTTTCCTGCTAAATTAATGCAGGAGCTTGCCGGCAAAACGGTGATTAGGTATACTTATGAAAACACCGTGGCAACCGGCTTGTTTGATGAAGTGTGGGTGGTTACAGACAGTGAATTGATATTTAATGAAATCGTCTCGCATGGCGGCAAAGCCATTATGAGTAAGCATCCGCACGAATCTGGAAGCGATCGTATTGCAGAAGCAATAGCCGAAATGTCTGCCCGTACCCCTGCCCAACTGCGTTATTCAGGCGGGGATACGTACGGGGATAACGACATTGTGGTAAATGTGCAGGGAGATGAACCATTTGTAAAAAAAGAACCGCTGGAAAAACTGGTTCGGCTTTTTAATGATCCGGCTGTTATGGTTGCTTCTATGATGCGGGTGATGAATGATGAAAACGAAATTCAAAATCCTAACTGTGTAAAAGTGGTTGTAAATAAAAATAATGATGCACTTTATTTTAGCCGCAGCCCAATTCCTTTTTTGAGAAATAAAGAAAGTGGTATAAAACATTTTTTACACATTGGTGTATATGCATATCGCAAAGAGGCGTTGATGAAATTCACGGTACTGGAAAAATCATTACTGGAAACCACTGAGCAGCTGGAACAGCTTCGTTACCTGGAAAACGACATTTCAATAAGAATGGCTGAAGTTGATTTTATCAATACCGCCATCGATACGGCAGAAGATTTAGAAAAAGCCCGTAACATGATGGCTTGATGTTGTATGCAACAAATTTTTCATGAATTATTTACTTCCTTAAAATTGTATTACTAACTTACCGTACATGAACGTGAAAAAATTAAGTGCGAAAAAAGTGCTCCGTTATTTAAACCCGCCCATTTTGTTTGGCACAAAAAGAACGAAAGAAATTTTACACTTTAATCCCAATGTTATTCCACATAGAGAAGAAGCGAGAGAAGTAAAAGTTTATGTGTACGATTATGATGCTGAAAAATTTTCTGCAACACAACTTACCGATATCGCTAAATCCTTTTATTACAAAGAAAGCTCACTGGTAAGCTGGATAAATATTGATGGGTTACGAAAATTGGATATAGAAGCAGTTTGCGAACATTATGGTATTCACCCGCTTGTTGTTGAAGATATTTTAAGCATCAACCAGCGACCTAAAATGGAAGAAATTGAAGGTGTGTTTTTTTGCTTGCTGAATATGCTTTATTTCAACAATGAAAAAAAAGAAGTAGAAACCGAACAGATCAGTATTGTGTTGGGTAAAAATTTTGTAATCAGTTTTCAGGAAGATGCAAACAGAGATGTGTTTGATCCGGTACGTGCACGGCTAAAAATAAATGGCAGCAAGATCCGCCAACGAGGTGCCGATTATCTTAATTATTCGCTGCTCGATATGATAGTTGACAACTATTTTACGGTAATGGAAAAACTGGGCGAACAAATGGAAGACCTAGAAGAAGAAGTGATACGAAAAAGCAACAATCGTTCGTTGGCTAAAATAAATAAACTCCGTAAAGAATTGATTGTGTTGAAAAGAAATATTGGCCCTGTTCGGGAATTGGTAAACGGATACATTCGCAGCGAAAGTGATTTACTGGAAGAACGGCATGAAAAATATTACAAAGATATCTATGACCATATAATACAAGCCTACGATCTGTCTGAAAATTACCGGGATATGGTGATGAGTTTACAGGATCTATATATCAGCCAGGTGAATCTCCGAATGAATGAGGTGATGAAAGTAATGGCTATTGTAACCTGTTTACTTGCGCCGGCAACCGTGATTGGTGGAATTTTTGGTATGAATTTCGATATCATTCCATACCAGCATTACACCTGGGGATTTTATGTGGCGGTCGTTATCATGTTAGTAATTCCTATCTGGATGCTTTTCATTTTCCGTAACCGGGGTTGGTTTTAATTTATTAGAAATTTTTTATTTTATGTTTTCAGATGCTATTGAAAAAATTGCCCAATTTACCAGGCCCCTTCATTCCATTGTAAGAACGTATGCGGGAAAAAAACTGGTTCCGGCATCGGGCACTTTGTTTTTCGTAAACGAAGATGGATATGCCGTAACCTGTAAACATATTGCGGAGTTGCTGGTTAATTCGGATAATATCAACAAGGCCTTTACTGAATTTAAAAACGAACGAAACAAATTCTTATCGGACAAAAAATTCAGGCAGATTCAGAAAGGGCTTGAAATGAAATATAAATACACGGAAGAAAGTATTATTCAGATCAAAAACAGTTTTGTTGATTGTGTGGATACACTGGGAGGATTTACAACTCACCTGCACCCAAATTACGATTTGGCCATCATTCAGCTAACGGGCTTTACTAAACTTTTTTATTCGGGTTATGCAAAATTTAAAAAAGAAGGAAGTCCGATAATCCAGGGTGAATTTCTTTGCCGGCTTGGTTATCCTTTTCCGGAGTTCAACAATTTTGTGTATGATGAAAAGGCCGATGATATACACTGGATTGAGGAAGGAGTACGCAGCTCTCCCCGTTTTCCGATTGAAGGAATGATCACCCGGTTTCTGGCCGAAAACAATAAAATGTATGGCATTGAATTAAGCACCCCCGGATTAAGGGGACAAAGTGGTGGTCCGCTTTTCAATGCCAATGGCGTTGTGTATGGCATGCAGTTTTCTACCAAACATCTGCATCTTGGTTTTGATATGGTGGATAAAGAAGTGCTGATAAATAATAAAATAAAAAAGGTTACCGATTATGCATTTATTCACCTTGGGCAATGCATACATGCAGATGTAATCAAAGAATTTTTAAAAGAACACCGTGTAAAATATTACGAAGAGGAATAGCTTATTTTTTTTTATAAATTGGAACTGTGCTGCAGGGTTCTCCGTACATAATGGTTTTAGCAACCGGCCTTAATAGTTTTGTAATTTCCAGGTAAGCATAATCACCGATGGGTTTTTCGCCACAGCCTTTTACAACTACCCGCTGATCGGTAAATTCATCTGTATTGATTGCGGATATATTTTTTAGGAAAATATATTTATGCATTTCTTCTTGCGTACCTAAAAAAACATCTTTTGCAAATGGCTGTAAATAGGCAACTACCAACATATAGGCCCATACGGGTATGATGGCGTCCTCGCTGCAATGAACGGCTACATATTTGCCTGTATATTTTTCCCAGTTCAAATTTTTCATGGCTTCCCGGAAGTCTTTCTCTTTCAAAATCAGGTTCATGAACAGATGATCTTTCAGGTCGAATTGGCTCAGCTCCGCTTGCGGTAAATATTTTTCCAGGTTCAGTGTAACTAGGCTACTTTCCGAAACCTTATTGATAATGATGTCGTTCATGCTTTTTTAATATCTGTAAAGTTAACAAGAATATTTTTTTGCTGTTTACGGAAAAAGGTATTTAACCAAATCAAAAAGCCATCTGCCTGCGGCAGATGGCTTTTAAAAAACGTATTGATTCAATTAATAAAAACTTGCCCGGTTGTCTTTAATGGTTGCGGCTTTGCGTAAAACAGCAGCCGGTGAAGAATACATGGCTTTTTGTTTTGCCATCATCCGGACTGAATTGCGCTGACTTTCCACGTTAGCATTATCTACCGGTGTTGCAGCAACTTCAGTAACCTGTAAGATATAAACGCCCGACTGTCCGGGAATGGCTTGTGTTAGCAACTTTCCTTTATTAGCAGAAGCAAATGCGGCACCAATTACTTTATTCTCGTAACCCAATGAAGAATTTCCGGCTCCGGAGAAACGGATACTGTCTGCGGTCTGAACGGTTTGCGATTCGGCTGTTGCAATCGCCTGTAAAGAAGTAAAATTTCCTAGTTTTTTTGTAATAAATTCTGCTTTCTTTTTATTACGCAATATTGGCTCAACAACGGCTTTGGCTGTTTCTGCCTTTTGCAAACCCTCTTCTTTAATTTCTGTTAACACAGCAACAATATATTGTTCGCCCAAACGGAATGGTTGTAATACTTCGCCCAAGCTTGCTTTGTATATTTCCCGAACAAATAAACGAGAAGCACCAATTCCGGATACATTATAATCGTTCGGTTTGATATCTGTTGCAACTAATTTATTAATTCCTTTCGGGGCCAATGTTTTTTCGAAGTTTGCATTAAATGCTTTTGTATCGCGGCTATCGCCTGCAAATAGATTGGCTTCATTACTAGCCGCATTATCTGTTTCCTGACTTGCTACGATTGGTTTGGCGAAATAGGCCACCTTATAAGAAAGCTCAAAATTCTTTTGATCCGTGATTTCTATATAATGATAACCAAATTCTGTTTTTACCACTTTTCTATCGCCTTTCTTTCCTTCCATACAAAAATCGTTGAATGCTTTAACCATCTGGCCATTTGCAAAATATCCAAGGTCTCCGCCTTTTGCAGCAGAACCACCTTCGGGTCCTTTATTATCATCCGACATTGTTTTTGCCAACTGATCGAAACTGGCGCCATTTTTAATAGCCAGCTCTATGCTGTCAATTTTTTTCTTTCCGATACTGTCTGCAAGTATTGCTGTACCCGACTGTGGGTCGAGTGTTTGAATAAGAATGTGTTTTGCTTTAACCGAATCGGGCATTATTTTACCATCAATCATTTTTGCCATTACATAACTTGCTCCGTCAACATACGGTCCGTAAACTGTATTTTTTGCCAGACTGAAAATGTTTTCTTTTTCAGGCACCTGTATTTTAGACTTTGATACATATGCATCATGAAACTGAATGGAGCTGCCATAACGGGCCAGGAAATTTTTTGCATCCGGGGAAGAAACAAATTCTTCTTTTAATTGTTCTAACTGGTTTTTTGTATCTGCACTATCGGCAGAAGTGGGTGCCGCATTAAAAACAACATAAGAAATGCTTCTTGATTCAGTTTGTTTGAAATCGCTTTTATGTTTACTTACATAATCATTGATTTCTTTATCCGAAACAATGGCAGCACTATCCGGAACACTTGTGTAAGGAATTTGAACATAAGAGATATTTGCAATTTGGCTATTGTCGGCATTTTGTTTTTCTATCAACCATTTTGGAACATTTATGCTGTTCGCTAAAAGAGCATTGTATTTTTCGTTTTGTCTCATAGACTCCAAATTTCCAAGATATGCGTTCAGCTGTTGCTTTTCGGAAGCTGTTTTACTTTTTGCAATCTGGTTGATAAACTGTTGCGCAGACGCGGCATCATAAATTCCGGTTGTCGGATCTTTGAACCGTTGTGCTAAATCCTGTGGAGGATTTTTGCCAAACAAAATGTCGTTCAATTCTTTTTTTCCGATGCTTAATCCAAGGTTTTTAAATTCTGCATTCATCAATACATCATTCACTTCCTGTTTCCAAACACTTTCCAATATTTGCTGTCTGCCTTCATCGCCACGCATGCCCCCCTGAGACTGCTGATATTCTTCCTGGGATTTTACTTTTTTCTCAAACTCAATATAATCTATCTCGGTACCGTTTATTTTACCGATACTGGTAGAGTTCTTTCCAAGTGAACCGCTTTTACCTGCAAAGGCATCCATTAAAATGAACCCTAGTAAAGAAATGGCAATAGCAACCACTGCCCACTTTGCATACTTGTCTCTGATATCCTGAATTAATGACATAATGTTATAATAATTTAAAAATAGGATGGCAAAAATAGGGTAATTTGACTTATCAACAAACTGTGGAAAACCATCTAAAAGCCCCTTAATTCATAGTGTTTTGAATCTCAAAAAAATACAGGAAATAAAGTTTTGTGAAAATTTTTCTCGTTCTTCATTTTCTGTGCTTATTAAATACTGTTAGGGGTTTAATGCTGTTTTTTTACCGATTTCGGATATACCAGCTTCATTTCGTCTACCAAATGACCGGCGCCAGCATATTTATCTATAATAAATAAAACATACCTGATATCTACCATGATATTTCGACAAATTGAAGGATCATAATTGATATCACTCATCGTTCCTTCCCAAGCCCGATCAAAATTTAATCCAACCAGGTTTCCGTATGCATCTAACGCAGGACTGCCCGAATTTCCGCCGGTGGTGTGGTTTGTAGCAATAAAACAGACCGGCATTTTCCCTTTTACTCCGTATTTCCCAAAATCTTTTTTGTTGTATAAATCCCGTAGTTTTTCGGGAACATCAAATTCATAATCTCCCGGAACATATTTCTCCATGATTCCATCCATATATGTATAAAAATCATATTTAACTGCGTCGCGGGGTGTAAATCCTTTTACATTTCCATAAGTTACCCGAAGAGTGCTGTTGGCATCCGGGTAGAATGCTTTTTCTTTCATCACATCCATTTGAGCTTGCATATATATTCTTTGCAGCTTATTTATCCGGGCCTGTATTTCATTCATTTTTAAAGTAACTCCGGATGAATATGTTTTAAGCATATCATTATATAATAACATAAACGGTTGCTTTTTGTAAAAGTCAACCACGTCTGCTGTCGAATTTGAAAGTTTTTTTAATGTTGCCTCACCGTCGTCCAATTCGGTTTCTTCAAAAACTTGCTTTCCTAGTTTTGAAAAACTGCCTTCCTGTTTTTTTAACCACTCGTTAAACATCTGTGAGCTGTATTTTTGATTATTTTCATCTACATACATTTCCATAAGCGATTCAAATAATTTCTGATCAACGTTGGCACTATACTCTCCATATAGGTCTTTTAATTTTTCTTTTACCTGTTCCAGCTTTTGTTGATAGCCCTTTTCTCCCTCTTTTTCATAGGCATTAATTAAACTGTTCGCCTGTCCGGCAAATGCAAACAGTTCTACTTTACTCACTATTTCTGTATAATATTCTCTCGCCAATGCATAGGGTTCAATTTCTTTGTACGCCGATGTTAGGTCTCCCAACAGATTGCCATATTCGTCTTTCCACAGGGGGTTCTTATCAACCCTTTTTTGAAATTCGTTTTCATATGCCTGTTTTTTAGCAATAGCATTGGTTTTCGATAAGCCAAGAATTTCTCCTTGCCATTTTTTCCATGCGTTAGAAATGCTTGCATACTTTGCAGCATACTGAATTTTTATATGCTCATCTTTTCGCATAAAGCCATCCATTACATTTAATGCTTTTGTACGAATATTTATTTTTGCCGGATCGCTCACTTTCATAATCTGATCTACCGCTGATGAATGGAGGTATTCATTTGTTCGGCCCGGAAAACCAAAAACCATGGTGAAATCTCCCTGGGCAACACCATTCATTGAAATAGACAATGATTTTTTGGGTTTGTAGGGTACATTATCTTTTGAGTAGGTGGCGGGCCTATTATCTTTTCCAGCATAAATTCGAAACATGGAGAAATCGCCGGTATGACGGGGCCACATCCAGTTATCGGTATCTTTTCCAAAATTTCCGATTGCTGAAGGAGGAGCACCTACCAGCCTGATATCCCGGTAAGTTTCTGTTACAAAAGAAAAATATTGGTTTCCTTCAAAAAAAGCACGGATCAACATATCCTGCTGATCTTGCAGTTTGTATGCCTTTTTATATTCACTGATATTTTTATCAATAATTGATTGACGATCTGACTCATTCATCTTTTTTGTTACACCATTTAAAATGTCTCGGCTCACATCTTCTATTTTTACAATAAATGTTACAAATAAACCCTGGTTGGGTATTTCCTCGCCGCTGTTTTTAGCCCAAAAACCATCCCGTATATAATTATGGTCGATGGTAGAATGATTCTGAATGGCATCAAAACCGCAGTGATGATTTGTAAGCACTAAACCCTGGGAAGAGATAACCTCTCCGGTACAAAATCCACCAAAACTTACTATCGCATCTTTCAGGCTTCCGTTATTGATATTATATATGTCCTTTGCACTTATCTTCATTCCCAGGCCTTTCATTTCCTTCTCGTTTAGTCTTGCTAATAATTGAGGCAACCACATGCCTTCGTTTGCATAAGAGACCGAAGAAATACTGACCAGTATTATCAGCAGTAATTTTTTAATTTGTTTCATATATTGATTTTTAAAAGAGATCTAAAATTATTGAATTTTGACTCATTGCCTTTAACTATCCTGATATTATAATTAAGTATAGTATATCGTCCCCTCATTTCAGCTAATTACAAAAAAGTTTTAAACATGGCTATGTTAATGGAGAAAAATAATTGTGAATAAGCTGCTGTGAAACGTGAATATGAAACAGGATAATAGGATTGTAAACTTTATCATTTCTACAATTAAAAAATGTATTGTGCTTTTGTGATGGTTTATTCACATCAATTAACATTTCTTAAAAAAAAAATACATCAATTAGTTATCCTCATTTAAATGGATTCTTTCCTGTGCATAAATATTCCAATATATTTTATGAACTCAACAGCAGTATTGATTAAAAGAAAACTAAATAGTTAAATTTTTCTGTTAATTAGCATGTGGATATCCTTCTTTTTATGTGAATCTGTAATTTTACTAAATAAAAGAAAAATGAATTGTACACAAATCCACACCCCTAATAGTAATAAACTTTTTATTTAAAATAATGTATTATATAAATACTATTGTATTAAGTATGTAGGAATTGAAAATTATAAAAACAACCATTTTTATAATCAGGAGTTGTAATATTGTCATTCTGTAAACAACGAATCATGGTACGCATCGAAGAGGCAAAAAATAATTTATTGGTCAGTGGATTTCTGGATATTGACATAGATCCTTCACTGGATTTATTTGCAGCTATTGAGCGATTGAAGAAAGAAAAAAATGCGGTGATTCTTGCTCATTACTACCAGGAACCGGATATCCAGGATGTGGCAGATTATATTGGCGACAGCCTTGGATTGGCTCAGGAAGCGGAAAAAACAACTGCCGATATGATAGTTTTTGCCGGTGTGCATTTCATGGCAGAAACTGCAAAAATTTTAAATCCATCCAAGAAAGTTGTCATTCCTGATCTGCATGCAGGATGTTCATTGAGCGATAGTTGCCCTCCGGGTTTATTTAAGCAATTTAAAGAAAAGCATCCTGATCATGTAGTTGTTACCTACATCAACTGCAGTGCCGAAATAAAAGCGCTAAGTGATGTTATTTGTACCAGTACAAACGCAAAGCATATTGTGGAAAGTTTTCCTAAAGAGCAGAAAATTATTTTTGCGCCGGATAGAAATCTAGGCGCTTATATCAATAAAATTACAGGCCGGGATATGTTGTTGTGGAATGGAGCCTGTATGGTTCATGAAATATTTAGTTTGGAAAAAATAAGCAAACTCAAAGTCCGACACCCACAGGCAAAAGTTATTGCACACCCTGAATGTGAAGAAGCTATATTACGAATAGCCGATTTTATTGGTAGTACAACAGGTTTATTAAATTAT
>JAYWCV010000148.1:0-45386 GCA_043780275.1 Chitinophagaceae bacterium | reverse complement strand
ACACTCATCCAGGGATTTCCCCCTTCATCTTTTTTCCATATCCATCCACCATCCCAGGGAGGGTTAATCGCTTTCCTTGGTGTGCCGGAAAATTTAAGTTGAATTTTATTGATGGAGTTTTTAACAGGTGCTTTGTTAAATTGAATATGAAACACATTTCCTTCACGGGTAAACTGCAGTTTGTTATTTTCAAAAACTGCTTCATCCAGGTTCATCGGTTCCTGAAGGTCAATCTGCATTTTTTTACCCGAAGCAATAACTTTGAAGCTGATTACTACCTGTCCTTTTATGGATTGGGAGACATAATCCGGTTCTACATCAATGGCATAATGCTGTACATCCCACCATTTTCTATTTTCATTGATAGATCCTCTAAGTGAATCCTGTTTCGTGAATGTTGTTTTTTTGTTGAGTGGCTGTGCAAGAATATTTTTTTGACAAATACAAAAACAGGCTAATAAAAGGAGGGAGATATTTTTTATCATGAAACTGATTTAAATAAACTGCTTACAATTTTGCTAATATAAACTTAGCTGAAGAAATAAAAAGATGAGTACATTAAAGTTTATTCTTTTTTCAATTTTTCCTTAAAAACCGTTCTGAATTTTTCCAGTTTTGGCCGGATGACGATGGAGCAATAGGGATTGCTGTTTTTATTTAGTTCATAATACTCCTGGTGATAATTTTCTGCTTCATAAAATTTCGAAAACTCTGTGATTTCTGTAACTATCGGATCATTGTATGCGCCACTTTTATTGAGTTCCGATTTATAATGCTCGGCTTTCTGCTTTAGTTCTTCATTGTGATAAAAAATTGCACTGCGGTATTGTGTGCCCACATCAGCACCCTGGCGGTTCAATGTTGTAGGGTCGTGTATCTGCCAGAAAACTTCCAGTAATTCATCATACGAAATGACGGACGGATCGAAAATAATCTGTACACATTCGGTATGTCCGGTTTCACCAGTACAAACAGCTTTATAAGTGGGATCTTCAACAAATCCTCCGGAATAACCTGATACGGCTGATTTTACGCCTTTTAATTCTTCAAAAATAGCCTCTGTACACCAGAAGCAACCGGTGCCGAATGTGGCAGTGTCATACCGTGTAGCTGATTTGTTTTTTTCCATGTTGGCATTATTCATTTTTGCTGATTGTTTTTTTGGTTGTGCACAGGAAGTCAGGGTTAACAGAACTGATATAATAAAGAAAAAACTTGTCTTGATCATTATTGTTGCATTAAATGCTTGAGGGAAAAATGTTTACTCAAAGTTCTGTTATATTTTTTTGAAAATCCTGTATATAAAATTACAATGCAAATCAATTAACATATTGCTATTAAATTCTATAAGTATGATTGTCAGTTTTTATCAGCGTATAAGGATTTAAAAAAATAAGTCCGAAATTTGCAGCATAATTTTATAAAAAAAGAAACAGAATTTTATCGCATGAAATTATTCCCAGAAAATGCCGAAGTGCAGCTTGAATTTGATAAGGTGAGAACTTTGCTGGAAGGTCATTGCAAGTCGGAGCATGCCATTTTGAAAGCGAAAAACCTGCGTATTCATACCCGCCTGGAATTTATAGAAACAGATCTGCGGCAATCGTATGAATACTTTCAACTGATCCGCAACGGTAGTTATTTTCCCAATGATTTTTTACTGAACCTCTCCAAAGAATTGAAATTGCTGGGTATTCCCGGTGCTGTGTTGAGTGCTGTTGAATTTATGCAGATACGCAAACTGACGGAAAGTATGGAGACAATTTTTAGGTGGTTTAATGCCGAAAGAAAGGAATCGCATCCTGCTTTATTCAAAATAATTGATGATACATACTATGAAAAAATAATTATTGAATTGATTGATGACATACTGGATGAATCAGGATCGGTTAAGGACAACGCCTCTGATGCATTGCGCAATATCCGGATGAATTTATATAAAAAACGGGTAGAATTAAGAAAGGTTTTTGAACGCATAGTTAGCAAATTGCAGAAGCAGGGTTTCCTGGCCGATATTGAAGAAAGTTTTTTGAACGGACGTAAAGTGCTGGCCGTTTTTGCAGAGCAAAAAAGAACCGTGAAAGGAATCCTGCATGGTGAAAGTGATAGCCGGAAAACAGCATTCATAGAACCGGAAGAAACTATCACTCTGAATAATGATATTTATTCGTTGGAGAATGAGGAACGAAATGAAGTGTATAAAATATTGAGGGAGCTTACACAAAAGCTGTCTGTTTATTCTTCCCTGCTTGCTGTGTATCATGTATCCATAGGCGAATATGATTTTATCCGGGCAAAGGCCAAACTGGCTATCGATATCAATGCCGAATATCCCATTGTAAAAGACCGGGCAAAAGTTCATTTGGTGGATGCATATCATCCATTACTGTATTTGTATAATAAGCGTTCAGGAAAAAAGACTTTGCCGGTTACATTAAGTCTGGATGATAAAAACAGGATTCTTTTAATCAGTGGACCTAATGCCGGAGGCAAGACCGTCTCTATGAAAACAGTGGGTTTGTTACAGATGATGGTACAGAGCGGCTTGATGGTTCCGGTGCATCCTTCTTCCGAATTCGGTGTTTTCAAACAATTGATGATTCATATTGGTGATACGCAGAACCTTGAATTTGAACTGAGCACATACAGCAGTCATTTGATGAATATGAAGCATTTCATTGAAAATGCAAATGGCAAAACACTTTTTTTTATTGATGAATTGGGAAGCGGCAGTGATCCGAACCTGGGTGGTTCATTCGCCGAAGTGATTCTGGAAGAACTGATCAAAAAACATGCTTACGGTATTGCAACAACGCATTACCTGAACCTGAAAGTAATGGCCAATAAAACCACCGGTATCATGAACGGGGCCATGGCATTTGATGAAGCCAACTTATTGCCCTTATATAAATTAATTATTGGTAAGCCGGGCAGTTCTTATACATTCTCTATTGCTGAGCGGATAGGATTGAATCCTGTATTGATTAAAAGAGCCCGTCAATTAGTGGATGAAGATCATTTCAGACTGGATAAATTATTGAACAGTACCGAGCAGGGTTTGCAGGAAATGGAAATTAAGGAAAAAGAATTGCACAGTTTGCTGAAGCAAAATGAAAAATTAAAAAAGGAGATGGAAGTTTTTATTCAAAAGGAAAAACATGTACAGCAACTGGAACTTTTGAAAGAGCAGAACAGGCTTTCGGCAGAAAAAATGGAATACCTGAAAGAGACCGACCGTAAGCTGAAACATATTATGGTTGAATGGAAAAAAGATAAGGATAAACAAAAAGTGTTGAAACATATTGAAGACCTTTTATTTAAAAAGAACGAGAAAAAGGTAGTAAGCAAAATGCAAAAGAAACTGGAATCGAAGTATGTAGAAATTGACGAAAAAATTATTCCGGGTGTGAAAGTGAAATTAAAAAAGAACCACCAGGTAGGTGAGGTCCTCGAGCTCAGAGGGAAAAGAGCTGTTGTAAAAATTGGTTTATTACCTATGCAGGTTGAATTAAAGGACTTGGTAGTAGTAAAAGAAAAGATGGTTGAAAAAGATTAATTGCTGAAGAAAGAAGTATCTTTTCCGAGTATGGTCAGCTTGTTTTGTTCAAGGGAATAAAATTTTAAAACTTCTTCCAGCAAGGGTTTGCGGACTACCAATAAAATATTCGGTATGGACGAACTGCTATGTAATAGCTCCTGTAAAACATCATGAAAGCCTTTTTGATGAAGTTCTAATGGACCAATTTCATCAATAACCAGCCAGCCTTTTTCTTTTGTTAATGCATTTCTTATTATTTCTGAAGCTTTTTCAAAAGCAGACACACTGAATCTAAACCGACCAATCTCTAAAACATTTTTCTCCTGATTCTTAGCTTCCATGTCAAATTGTTCTGTGGTTTCAATGTTTTGAAAAATACGTTTGTTATCCAATTTTGGAGTCATAATTCCATACACATCATTCCTTTTTTTAGCCCAGTTTAAAAGGGTCGATGTTTTTCCTTCATTTATTTCTGCTGTCAATATGTATATGTTCCGTTTATTCATTAATTGAATAGATTGTATTCATCAATAATATTTTTACAAAGAAAACGATTCGCTTGATTCCGGTTTTGCTGGCCGAGTATCTCCAACTTTTCGAAAGCAGGTATTTACTGGATGGCAGTATTTGTAAAATTTCCTGGATGTCTTTTTTAAATTTCGATTCTTCTTTTTGCAGCCAATTCTTCATCAAACCCAATAATAACGGACTTATTAGAAGATACCAGGTTAAAATAATGAATGCGGAACGAAGAAATATTTTAAGGGAGATATGCAGTGGGATAATTGTATCAGATTTGCTGAAGAGTGGTTGAAGAAATATGATTGCAAGCAAAATCCAGCAAATAATAAAAATGGTTTTTAATTTTCGGCTATTTCCGGGTTTCTTATCAATAGAAAATTCAGCACCTGAAATAATGGGTGCAAAAATATATTCCTTATTTATGTTTTGCCATTTGCCCGACCGAATACAAATTATTCCGGCAAGCCAACCAACAAATATCCCAACAATACTATGCAGGATGATATAGGCAATAGCTAAATAAAGACTGTAATTACTTACTGTTGTTTCATGAAAAAGTCGGCGGATGAATTCATTCACTGCATGCCAGAAATCATTTCCATAAACGATCATCAAAACAATAATTCGTTGAACGGCCGATTCGAATAAAGCTAGGAAACCAAGCAGGATGCAGGATACACGGAAGAATCTTTTATTGCTGAATAACAATTCTCCGATAAAACCCTGAAATAATACAGCTATATAAGCAGCCGGCGGACTTTGAGGACTGAGCATTAATTTAAATACTGCAACAATGATAGTAGCTTTTATAATGGCTCCTTTTACCGGCACATGAAATGCTATCAGGCAAATAAGCAGAACAGCAAAACTGCCAACGATTAATCCGGAAACCGGAATTTTCATGCCATGAATTATTCCTCCAATAAAAGCTTCACAAATCACCCACAGTGCAATGAGGCGATAATATATCAGTTTATTAATAACTGTTGGGCTTTCATTCATACTAGCAGCAATTATATTAACTTTAACGCTTTAATATTGTAGAATTGATACGATTTATTTTAAACCAAAAAGAGATAACAACGGATCAGGCTCCGGGTTATTTATTACTTGATCTGATCAGGTATCAACAAAATCTTACTGGCACAAAGATAGGGTGCAGGGAGGGTGATTGTGGTGCATGTACTGTTTTAGTAGGCGAATTTAAAAATGAAGAACTAATTTATCATTCTGTCACTTCCTGTTTAATGCCCATTGGTAACGCAAATGGAAAGCATATTGTAACCATTGAAGGCGTTAATATAGTAGGTTTGAATTTTATTCAGCAGGCATTTGCAGACGAAGCTGCAACACAATGTGGATTCTGTACACCTGGTTTCATCGTTTCATTGGCAGGGTTTTGTTTAAATGAAAAAACATCGGGTTGCCAATCAGCCATTGATTCGGTCAATGGAAATATTTGTCGTTGTACCGGCTATAAATCGATTGAAAAAGCCGCTGTAAAAGTGGCTGATAAAATGGATGCCCGGAATAATATAGATGCTGTCAGATACGCAGTTGACAATAATATTTTACCAACATATTTCACTGAAATAAAAAACCGGTTGAAAGAACTAAATTTCAAAACGAATGGTCAGTTGATTGTGGATGGCCATGAAATAAAATTTCTTGCCGGAGGTACTGACTTATATGTGCAACAACATGAAACCATGGTTCATACCAATGTGGATCTGCTATTTGACAGAGAAGAACTCAATGGAATTTCACAAACAGAAAACAAATGTTACCTGGGTGCTTCCGTAACTGTTGCAGATTTGATGGATTCTGCTATTATGCAAAAACATTTTCCGGAGCTGAATAAGTTTATGAAATTAGTTTCTTCAACACAGATTCGTAATATGGCAACCATTGCAGGAAACTTTATCAATGCTTCTCCGATTGGGGATATGACCATTTTCTTTTTGGCTTTAGATGCTAAATTAATTTTGAGTGATGGATACAATAAAAGAGAAATTGCTTTGCGGGATCTTTATAAAGGCTATAAAATTTTAGATAAAAAAGGAAATGAGTTTGTAGAGAAATTTTATTTTGAATTACCTGAAGCAAACAGCCTTTTTAATTTTGAAAAAGTAAGCAAACGTACACATCTGGATATTGCCAGTGTCAACTCGGCTATGGCAATATCAATTGATGATGAGTTTATCAGTTCTGCCGGAATATCTGCCGGTGGTGTAGGCCCCATTCCTTTTTATTTAAAAAGAAGTTCAGCATTTTTAACTGGTAAAATTATTTCTGAAGAAACAGTTTCTGCATTGTTGGAGATTGTTCAATCAGAAATTTCTCCGATCAGTGATACCCGTGGTAGTGAAACATACAAACGTCTTTTATTGAATCAATTGATCAAAGCGCATTTCATAAAGTTGTTTCCAAAACTTTCTGTAGAAAATATACTATCCGTTTAGCATGAAGAATATCGATTCATATACACATACAAGAGGCGAATCTATTTACCTGGATGATATTCCGGTGTTGAAAGGAACATTGTATGCAGCCGTTTTTGATTCTCCGGTTGCACATGGAAGAATTTTACATTTAGATATTTCAACAGCAGAAAAAATGCCCGGAGTTGTTCGCATATTTACCTGTAAAGACATACCCGGCAAAAATCAAATTGGTGGTATTGTGCCTGATGAACCTTTGCTGGCAGAGGATATTGTACATTTTGTAGGTATGCCCATTGCATTAGTAGTGGCCGAATCTGTAGAGATGGCTTATGCCGCATTGCATAAAATCAAGATTGAAATTGATCCGCTTCCAATCATTACCGATCCGAGGATTGCCAAAGAAAAAGGGGAACTGATTGTGCCTCCCCGAACTTTTAAATTGGGCGATAGTGCAGCGGCATGGGCAGCATGTGAACATGTGTTTGAAGGAATAGCAGAAACAAACGGTCAGGAACATTTATACATTGAAACGCAAGGAGCTTACAGTGTACAAACAGAAGACGGAGGCATAAAGGTTTATTCATCTACCCAAGGACCTACAGCTGTTCAACGGCATATGGCTGATGTGTTAGGCATTCCGATGCACCGCATTGAAGTGGATGTAACAAGGCTTGGTGGCGGCTTTGGTGGCAAGGAGGACCAGGCAACTGCATGGGCCATTTTTTGTGGATTAGCTACATTCATTTTAAAGAGACCGGTCAAGTATTCTTTGCACCGTATGGAAGATATGCGGATGACAGGTAAACGAAATCCTTATACTTCCGATTTTAAGATCGGGTTGAACAAAGATTTAAAGATCATTGCTTACGAAGCAATATTTTACCAAAATGCAGGAGCTGCTGCAGATCTTTCACCGGCGGTTTTGGAAAGAACTTTGTTTCATTGCAACAATACGTATTTCATTCCAAATGTTACGGCTACAGCATACAGTTGTAGAAACAACCTTCCACCCAATACAGCTTTTCGCGGATTTGGCGGACCGCAGGGTATGTTCGTTATTGAATCAGCTATTGTAAAAGCTGCAGAAGCTTTGCGTATATCTCCGGGTGAAATTCAACAGAGAAATCTTATAAAAACAGGGGATGAATTTCCATACGGTCAAATAGCAGCCAGTGAAGCGAATGAATGTTGGACAAAGGCTATGGAGATTTATGATATTGAAAAAATCAACAAAGATATTGAGACATTCAATGCAAGCAACTTACTTTTTAAGAAAGGAATTTCTTTCATGCCCATCTGCTTTGGTATTTCTTTTACCAAAACCTTGATGAACCAGGCAAGGGCGTTAGTACATGTGTATACAGATGGAAGTGTGGGTGTGAGTACAGGTGCTGTAGAAATGGGGCAGGGGGTAAATACAAAAATGTTGCAGGTGGCAGCCAATATTTTTTCTGTTAATCCGGATAAAATAAAAATTCATACAACCAATACTTTCCGTGTTTCTAATACTTCGCCATCTGCTGCAAGTGCCACTGCCGACCTGAATGGGAAAGCTGTACAACTGGCTTGTAATGCCATTTTGGAAAGATTAAAGATGGTTGCTGCAGAAGAATTTAAAGCAGAAGTTTCTGCAATAGAATTAACTGATGAAACAGTGTTGATAAATGGTCAGAAAACGGAAATGAGTTGGCAACAGTTAGTGATGTCGGCTTTTGTAAAAAGAGTCAGTCTTGCCGAACATGCACATTATGCAACGCCTGAAATTCATTATGATGGCAAGATAGAAAAAGGGCATCCGTTTGCATATCATGTGTACGGTACAGCCATCACCGTTGTAACGGTAGATTGTCTGCGTGGTATTTATGAATTTGATGCAGTAAAAATTGTTCATGATTTCGGATCAACAATGAATCCATTGATTGATAGAGGTCAGATAGAAGGTGGCCTTGTTCAGGGAATGGGATGGATGACCATGGAAGAAATTATTTATGATGCCGATGGTAAACTCCGATCTAATGCATTGTCGACTTATAAAGTCCCTGATATATATTCGGTACCGAAAATAATTGACATTGATTTCCTGGAAACAGAAAATGATAACCTGGCTATTTTTCGTTCAAAAGCAGTAGGGGAGCCACCTTTGATGTATGGCATCGGAGCATTTTTTGCGTTAAGAGATGCCATCAAAGTATTTAATCCGGAATCAGATCCGGGTTTTTCTGCACCCATGACTCCTGAAAAAGTATTGATGTCTTTATATTCTTCAAAAATTAATTTGCAAACATCTTCTCATGCAAAAGAAGTTAGCCGTCTGGTTATTGATTGAGAAAAGCCTTCAGCAAAAAGTTGAAGTGATGCTGATGTATGTACTGGAAAGCATGGGTAGCAGTCCGGGCAGACAGGGATTTTTCATGGCTGTAAATGCTGCAGGAGAAATGGAAGGTTCTTTGGGAGGTGGAATCATGGAGCATAAGTTTGTGGAAATGGCGAAGTCAAAACTTGTTGAAAGGAATGATGAATCATCGATGCATAAACAGATACATGATAAATCGGTTGCCAAAAATCAGAGCGGTATGATCTGTTCGGGTGAACAAATAATTTTTCTGTACACTATTCAACCTACCGATATTATTCATATCAAAAACATCATAAAATCACTTTTGGGAAATGGAAACGGGACATTGGAAATTTCTCCACAGGGCTTTTCTTTTTCCGATGAAATTCCGACAGATTATTACACATTTTATTTCAGCAATGAAAAAGATTGGGTTTATCGTGAAAAAACGGGATATCATAATCAACTATACATTATTGGTGGAGGACATTGTGCCCTGGCATTTTCGAAACTGATGCGGGAAATGGATTTTTATATTCATTTGTTTGATGAACGGGATAAATTGAAAACAATGCTTGAGAATGATTTTGTACATGTGAAACAGGTAATCGAATCGTATGAGCAATTATCCGATCTTATTCCTTCCGGAAATAATCATTATGTAGTCATCATGACCTTTGGTTACCGGACAGACGATATGGCATTAAGAGCCTTGCTAGAAAAGAGTTTCAAGTATCTTGGCATGCTGGGAAGTCAGTCGAAAATTGATAAAATGTTTGAGGATTACCAAAAGCAAGGATTATCAAATAAATTATTAAATGGAATCTTTACTCCGATCGGTATTCAAATAAAAAGTCAAACACCCGAAGAAATTGCCATCAGTATTGCTGCAGAAATAATCAAGGTTAAAAATGCAGATTTGAAGTAATCATCAATTTATTTTTGTCGAATTCCGAATTAAAAAATGATTGTTTTATCTACATTCACTAACTTCTTTAATTCATTGACCTGTATTTCAAAATCTCCTTTTTCCAAATGCCATTTATTGTCTGTATTGATAAAGGCTAATTGTTTGACCAGTAGTTTTATGTTTACAATTTTTTCTTCACCCGGTTTCAGACTGATCTTTTCAAAACCACGTAATCTTTTTACATCGGGTGTTAATGATGCAGTCATATCTTTTACATATAATTGAACCACTTCTTTTCCTTCATATTTACCGGAATTCTTTACAGAAACTGTCACTGTCAGTTCATCATTAGCCATCAGATTTGTTTTGTTGACTTTCAGATTTGAATAAATAAAAGTTGAATAAGAGAGACCAAAACCAAAAGGGAATTGCGGATTGAAATCGGCTGAATAATCATACACACCTTGTGGATTGCTTTGTGAGTCGGATGGTTTGTGAATATAATTGGTTAAAGCATTTACATATTTAGGATAAGTGATAGGGAGTTTTCCACTTGGATTTATTTGACCCGAAATGATATCAGCCAGGGCATCAGCACCAAAATTTCCGGGAAGAAAAACTTGAATAATCCCTGCAACATCAGCTTCAATTGAACTAATGATCCTTGGTCTTCCTTCATTTAGAATAAGGATCACAGGTTTGCCTGTTTTGATAACAGCTTTGATTAACTGAAGCTGGTTTTCTGAAAGTGTCAGATCATTCAGGTCGCCGGGTTTTTCAGTGTAACTATTCTCGCCAGCACACACTAAAACATAATCCACAGCCGCCGCCACCGAAATAACGGAAGCTATATTTACAACAGAATCCTCATAATACTTGCCATCCATTTTATATGCCACCCCTTCACTGAATCGTACATTTTCTGTTCCGAATTTATTTTTAACCGCAGCAAGTATGGTATTGTATTTTGATGTGAACTGATCTGTTTTTTCTCCTTGCCATGAATAGGACCAACCGCCATTCAGCGTTCGCATGGAATTTGCATTTGGGCCTGTAATCAGAATTTTTTTACCGGACGATATCGGTAAAATATCATTTTTGTTTTTTAATAAAACAATTGATTCTGCTGCTGTATTATATGCCAGGCTTTCAAAAGATTTATCGCCAAATTTGGGATACAACTTATAATCAGTAACCGGAGTTTCAAAAAGATTCAAGTCATATTTAAGTGTAAGTATTCTTCTTACGGCATCATCGATCCTTTTCATCGATACTTTTTTTTCATTCACCAGTTCAATAAGGTCTTTACAAAATTCATGATAGTTGTAAGGGATCATGGACATATCAATTCCGGCATTGATGGCCATCATTAGAGCATCTTTATTGGATGAAGCAATTTTATCCCTTTTAATAACATTTTCTATGTCCTGCCAATCTGTAACTATTACACCTTTGAAGCCAAGTTCATTTTTCAAAACATCTGTCAGAAGATAGCTGTTGATATGAGTAGGAATACCATTTATTAATCCTGAATTAACCATAACAGTTCTGGCTCCTGCTTTTACTGCTGCAGCAAATGCAGGTAGATGATATTCCCTTAAATAATGTTCGGGCATCCATGAATTGGTTCGGTCTTTTCCTGATTTTGGATCTGAATATGCGAGGAAATGTTTAATGCAAGCAGCTACCTTCATGGAGTTGCCGATTGAATCCTGATAGCCTTTTATAACCTGTTCACCCATCACAGAAACCAGATAGGGATCTTCGCCAAAGGTTTCCCATAAACGTGGCCAAAGCGGATTGGTTCCCAAATCTAATACCGGAGCAAAATTCCATGGAACTGCAGCAGCCCTGGATTCGTAAGCAGTTGCTACTGCGGCTTCATAAACCAATTTCGGATTCCAAGTAGCAGCTTGTCCAATCTGTTGGGGAAAAAATGTAGCATCAGAAACATACGTAGCACCATGTATTGCATCAAAGCCATAAATAACGGGAACTTTCAAACGGGTTTTGCCTGTTTCTTTTTGAATGATGTTGATTATTTCATTCCAATCATTTAAACTCATTGCCTTATTATCTGAAGTATTTAATACCGATCCAAGATTGTAGTTTACTATGGCATCTTTTAATTTATTTGTATCTAAACGAAATGCCTGACCAGGTTGAACCTCATTTCCCAAAACATCTAAAGTGATCTGAGCCATTTGTCCTACTTTTTCTTCCAGCGTCATTTTTTGCAAAAGGGTATTTGCTTTTGATTCTGATGTGTCAACTGATTTTGAACAGGAAATTATTTGAAAGCAAATAACCAAAACTACTATTGACGAAATGATGGTTTTTATTTTATTAAATATCATAATTAGACTTGTCTTTAATTATTGAAATAATTTTCTCTTAAAAAGAGACTATCTGCAATTAAATACTGTTAGTAATAAAAAGAGTTGAATTAATATCTATTCAATTCATTACTGATATACCCTGACATAATCAATTTCCATTGCAGCACTGGTAAAAGCCTGGTCAACAGGTCCTCCATAATTGCCACCCATGGCAACATTCAGGATGATGAAAAAATTCTGATTAAATGGCAAGTTTCCTGTATTTGCATAATTTAAGAAAGCTATATCATCGACTAAAAATTTAATAGATGATGCAGACCATTCAACTGTATATACATGAAACTCAGTTGTTGTATTTGAAATAGTAACTGTACTTGTAATTGGATTGCCTCCTGAATTTCCCGGAAAATGAAGAGCAGCACCTATGGTATTAAGATGGCTGCCTCTATGTTCCATGATATCAATTTCTCCACAAGCCGGCCAACCTACAGTAGAGATATTATTACCCAACATCCATATGGCAGGCCAGGTGCCAACTCCGGCAGGAAGTTTAGCCCTCACTTCTATCTTTCCGTATTTAATAGAAAATTTATTTTGTGTTGATAGTCGTGCCGCGGTATATGCACTTCCACTAAAATTTTCTTTTTTAGCTGTAATTTTTAATGTGCCGTTTGAAACAACTGCATTTTCAGTTCTGTTGGTATAATATTGTAATTCATTATTACCCCATCCACAAAGCAAAGGACAGCCTGTCCCTAATTCATAACCCCATTTAGCAGGATCCGGAGATCCGGCGATATTAAACTCATCAGACCATAGCAAGGTTTTGGCGACAGTAACACTGATCTGAATTGATTTTGATACAGTTTGTCCACTTGTGCTTTTGGCTATTACATTTATAGTGTATGTTCCCGTAGCTGGGTATCTATAAGTAACTATTCCTGATACAACTCTTTGAAAAATCCCATTGCCATAATCAAAATCATAACTAACTGCATTGGTAGCTGAAGCCGTAAAACTTACGTTGCCGCTGTTGTCTGCAGATACTGTAGCGTTAACAGTTAGATTTGTTGGTGTATTATTATTTACCGGTTCAGATCCCTTACTGCAAGAACCAAAAAAAGATATTAATACAAATAATAATACTGTCATGAATTTCATTTTTATTATGGTTTTATTTTCAATTTCTGGTACCAGGAATTTCCATCAATGCCAATGTTGCGAAGATGGATACTGGTTGCTGATATTGATAAAATTTCATAAACTGTTCCTCCGGTACCGAAATTGATTATCCCATTTCCCGGTACCTGAAATTGTATTCGGGTTGAATTAGCAGAAGTAGAACCTGACGTAGCATCCATAAAGATCAATTGCTTATTCGCGGTATTTACAGCATAGCAACCATCGCCTCCACTAAACCCGTAAAAGGCAGAAGAAGCTCCAATTGAAAATGAAGTTCCCTTGTTAATTATAGCCATGGAAATTCTGTTATTTACATCTTTCGAAAAACTGATTTCATCGTCATATGCACATGCTTCTCGTGAATTAGGAGTAGCTGCATACCATATTGGCGAATATGCGTCATTCGGTCCAACTCCAAAATGACCTGGGGCATCTTTATCGGTGATCCATATTTTTGAAGATCCACCAGTCAGTGCGGTGACGATATAAGCAGGAATTTCAAATGCAACAAAAACAGTGATTTTTTTACTAATTGTTGAAATAGAACCACCGGTACCAATTACATTAGCTGTAATGATATAAGTGTTTGTACCGGGTGTAGAATATTTATAAGTAAGTGAACCTGAAGGAACAACTTTCGTAACACCATCACCAAAATCGATTCTATATGTGAGGGCATTATTTGAAGTAGAAGTTATTAAAACATTTCCACTTCCATTACCATTTGGGTTTGTAGCATCTACTCCGGCAATTGATGTTGTCAAGGTAAGATTTGAAGCTGCTTTTATTTCACCGAAAGAATAATTCTCTTTTTTACAACTACCTATAGCAATAAGTGCTACAAGAGAAATAATCGTAATAGATTTTATTTTAGTAATCATAATTGATATGTTTATCGTTAATTAAGTTTTATGTCATCAAACAGAAAAGTGAAATTTGCCGAACCATTTCCCATAATACCATTTTCAAATATCAAAACAATCTTGTGATATGAATTTGCTGTGTTGATACCGGTAAAATCAAAAGTCAATTCTTCCCATCCATTTGCAACTGTTGTTAACACTTCTTTTTCATAACTCAAAGCACTATTGGTTGCATTTTCCACCTTCAGCAAAATTTTTACTCCGACTCTCGGAGAATAAACTTTCATTTTAAATGTTTTTTGGGTTGAGAAATCAATCGGATTATCCAGTTTTATCCAACTTCCACCCCATGTTTGACCTAAATTCTTCACCATTCTGGCTACTTTACTGCTTGTATTGATACCGGAGGATTGTGGGTTGCTAATAATTGTAACTACGCCTCCATCAAAATCTGTAAAAGCATATGCCAGTGAAGAAGATTCAAAATCTAGTGGAAGTCCTAGTACTGCAGGAGCAGCACTAACTAATCTGATATCGTCAAAAAGCCATGTAAAGTTTGCAGATCCATCACCAACTGTACCCAAATCAAATATCAACACAATCTTTTGATAAGAATTAGCAGTATTAATACTGCTGTAATCAAATGTCAATTCTTCCCATGCATTTGCAACCGTTGTTGATACTTCTTTTTCAAAACTGATTGCTCCATTTGTTGCATTTTCAACTTTCAACAAAACCTTAGCTCCAACTCTTGGAGAATAAACTTTCATTCGGAAAATTTTGTTTGCAGAAAAATTAATTGGGCTGCTTAATTCTATAAAACTACCACCCCATACTTGCCCTGCATTTTTTACCATTTTACCGACTTTACTACTTGTATTAATGCCAGATGTTTGCGGATTGTTTATTATCGTTGTATTACCACCATCAAAATTTGTAAATGCATATACTAAAGAAGAAGATTCAAAATCAAGGGGGAGTGCAATTCCTGTAACATTTACCGGAAGAGTTTTTACATCATCCCAATAAAAAACCTTTCCGTTTCCGGCAGTATTAAAATCAAAAAATATGGACGCCATATTGTAATTATATGACAGATTCATAGCTGCAGTTCCGGTTGCTTGATTGGTAAAATCGAAAATGATTGTTTCCCAGGCATTGGTAACTTTAGTAAGTTTTTCTGTTTCGACCGATTTTGTATTATCATTCCGGTCTTCTACTTTTAACCGGATGGGTATTCCAGCAGCCGGAGAGTAAATACGGACACTCATTTGTGTAGCTGTAGATGAAAAAGGTAATGCAGTTGTAAATCCTGCACCCATTGTAGCTCCTGCCCATGTTTGGGCTCCATTAGGTTTAGTGGTTTTCTTAACTTTATTTGAAGCGTTTGTCGGATCGACAGCATCGACACTTATATTATTTCCAAAATCAGAGACTGCATAATTTACTGCCGGGTTATCAAATGTTATTGGTAAGGTTAATAAGCTTACCGGTAACTGATTAGTTAGTCTGATGTCATCAAATAGGAATGTAAAATTCGATGTTCCATTTCCCATCGTTCCATTATCAAAGATCAAAACAATTTTCTGATAAGTATTTGCCGTGTTAATGACAGAATAATCAAAAACTAAATCTTCCCATCCATTTGCAACAGTAGTACTTGTTTCTTTTTCAAAACTTATTCCACCATTTGTTAAGTTCTCAACCTTTAATAAAACTTTTGCTCCAACTCTTGGTGAGTACACTTTCATTCGGAAAATTTTATTTGCAGAAAAATCAATAGGGGCCCCCAAGGTTATCACACTTCCGCCCCAGGTTTGTCCTGAATTTTTAACCATCCTGGCAACTTTTGTGCTGGTATTTATTCCATTTGATTGAGGATTATTTATTACTGTTACAACACCTCCATCAAAATTTGAAAATGCATAATTCACAGTTGGCGACTCAAAGGTTATAGGTAAGAGTATTGGATCAACAATTGTAACAGGCTTTATTAATTGTGTGGTAGCTGCACCTCCGCTAAAGGCAACGACTCTGATTTGATATGTACCCACTGCCGGATATATAAAATTAACAACTGATCCTTCTAAAAAAGTAACCGGAACTTCAGCAGGTGAAACTCCAAAATAAACTTTAAAGTTTGTTTCAAATAATGCCGACGCTGAAATACTTACTTTATAATTATTATTCGGATCAACCGTAATTGTAAAATCCAGATTCTCAGGAGCTCTGAATGAAACGGTGAGTTGTTTGGTGACTTCAGCAATTTTTCCTGTAACTCCATAAGCTACAATTTTCACATTATATACGCCTTCAGCATATACATGTGTTGTATTTTTCGAAGCTTGTACTTTCACTGCTGTAGTAGTGGCATCGCCATAATAAACATCATAGGAAACTGCACCTTCACCATTAGGAGTAATAGTTACTAACCCTGTGTTATCCTGTGTTATTTCAAAAAGAGCAGAAATATTATTTGGAGAAGTAGCACTTTCAATAAACGCAATATCATCATTGATTGCTTTAGTACAGCTTATAGAAACCGAAAGTAAAAAGCAAATGCCGAATATATATTTTAATGATTGCATAATTATTATTTTAGTTATTTAGTTGTGACTAATAGCCTGCATTTTGTTTTAATCCGGATATGTCCACTTCTTGTTGTGGGATTGGAAATACTTCATGTTTGCCTGCTATAAAACCATTTAATTTTGTAGCAGCCTGTCCGGTTCTTACCAAATCAAAAAAGCGTTCACCTTCCATGGCCAGTTCCAATCTTCGTTCATCCAGAATTGCCTGATAAAGTACAGTACCCGAAGAAGTGATATCATGAAGATTGTCTCCAAAAGCACGCCGACGTACCAAATTCAAATATGTTTTTGCTTTTGTATCGTTTGCTGCTGTTGCCTTATTATTAGCTTCAGCTGCCATTAATAATACATCTGAATAACGGATCGTTCTATAATTATTTGCGTAATTCAATTCTACCTGACCAGATGTTTCTCCTTTTCTTGGCAAATATTTTTGATTATAAAGACCTGTGTTTTTATAGGGAGCAACCTGGTATGTAATATTGAATGATAGATTGACTGTCTTGTACGCTTCAATATCCAATACGGTCACCGTTTTTCTTGTATCACCTACTGTATATGCTACTGCTAAATTTTGAGCCGGCAAATTCGTACTCCATCCTGCTGCATAAGGCATTGCGGAAGAACCATTCAAACCTCTGATCCCACATTGCTGGACCGAATGATTTCCCTGACCTCTTGTTACACCACCCCAATTATAATAAGGTGAGTTGTTTGAATATTGAATCTCGAAAATTGATTCCGGACCATTTTCGCCTGATTCTAAAAAAATCGATCCGAAGTTTGAAACCAGGGTGAAAGCATTCGCAGCGATTACATTCTCCAGTATGGCAGCAGATGCATCAAATTTATTTTGGTACAGATAAACTTTACCTAATAAAGCCTGAGCAGCATATTTAGTTATTCTTCCTTTCTGTACCTGGATTGCTGGTAATACTGCAACGGCATTTGTCAAATCCAATTCAATCTGTTTGTACACATCAGCCTTTGTGCTTCTCTGCAATGTTTTAGAATCACTCAAGCTCAACCTCTTGTCTGTAAAAAGCGGAACATCTCCAAAAAGTTTTACTAAACTGAAATAATAATAAGCCCGTAAAAAATAAACTTCTCCATACAATGCATCCTTACCTGCAAAACTGATGGTTTCTCCAGCCAGATTTTTTGTTTTGAAATGATGCATGTAGTTAGCCCTGTTTATTCCTTCATAAGCTGCTTGCCAAAGTTCTGTAAGTGTAGCATTTACTGCAGTGTGTGTGTAGTCGTCTATTTGTTGTAATGGCAATACATCGGAAGCGTTTTCGCCACCACTTACAGAGTTGTCCGATGCAATATCTCCAACCGGAACCAATTGATTCAACCATTGTATAGGAGTATATACACTGATTGCCATTGTTCGATAATCAGATTCAGATTTTAAATAGTCTAATTCAGTAATTCGGAAATCATCATGTGGATTATAATCCAACCATTTTTTGCATGACGAAAGCATGATTATCAGAACAAAGAGGCTTAGTATTTTAATAGTTATTTTCTTCATTGTAATAGTGTTTTATAATGAGATTTATAATTTTATGTCAATCCCAAACGAATATGTTCTTGCTTGAGGATAAGCACCACGGTCAATACTCGAATCAAGAATGCCACCGGAAATCTCCGGATCAAATCCTGAATATTTGGTTATGGTAAATGCATTTTTAACTTGTATATAAATTCTTAGTTTATTAAAAATGTTATTAGTTGCTTTAGAAGAAAAATTATAACCCAATTGCACATTCTTTAATTTAATAAAGGAACCATCTTCAACATATCTGTCAGAAACCCGAATATTACTATTAGCATCTGTAAAAGAATATCTCGGATTTCTAGCATCATTGGTTGTGCCCGGCCCAGTCCATCTTGCTAATACAGCCCTGTATTTATTGGTGAAATTTGCATTTCTTTCATATGCCCTATAAACTTCATTGCCTACTGAAGCATAAGTAAATGCTGTAAAATCAAAATTCTTATACTCAAAATTAAGATTCCAACCCATCGTGAAATCCGGGAAAGGATCTCCGATTTTTGTTTGGTCATTTGCTGAAATAACGCCATCTCCATTCATATCAACAAACCGTATATCGCCAGGTACTGCACCGGTTTGAGTTGGGTTTTTTGAGATTTCGTCAAAAGTTTGAAAAAGCCCTGCAGTTTTATAACCATAAAAATATCCGGGTGTAAATCCTTTTTCAAATACGGTAACACTTTGAGACTGACCGTTGAAATAATATCCTCCTAATATTTTAGCTGTACCATCGGTATTAGTAGCCGTAACTTTATTTTTTGCAGTTGTGAAATTGAGTGAAGTATTCAATTTGAAATTTTTGCCAAAAGTTTCATTGTAACTAATGGCAAGATCAATTCCTTGACTGCTTGTTGAACCGATATTGGCTGTAGGAATAGGAACGGTGCCAAGATATAATGAGGATGAAGGTGTAAATAATAAACCACTTACATCTTTCTGGAAATAATCTGCAGAAACTGAAAAACGTCTTTTATAAAAAGTCATATCAAAACCGGCATTCGTTTGTAATTGTTTTTCCCACCTCAATGCATCATTTGCAGCTGAACCGACAGTAGATCCTGAATAGAATATATTATTGAATGTATATCCATTACTATTGGCTGTTGGCCCATAACTTGGACCACCGGTAATGATTCCTACAAACTGAGGGTTTACATTTTCGTTTCCTATTGAGCCATAACTACCTCTGATTTTTAAATGGTCAATAAAATCTGATTTGAAGAAATTCTCCTTACTAACTACCCATCCCAATGATCCGGAAAAAAAGTTGGCGAATTTATTTTCTTTACCAAAAGCAAATGAACCATCCCTTCTTGCAGTAAAAGAAGCCAGATATCGATCCTGATAGTCGTAATTGATTCGGCTAAAATAAGATAGGTTATTTCTGAAATATTGGTAATAATAACCGTTGATGGCATTAATGTTCGTTGCATTATTGTTTCCTTGTGCTGCGGTAAAGTCTGCAAACTCCCAGGTATTAAAAGGAACATCTTGTCTTGTTGCACCAGCTGCATTTCCGGATATTTTTGCCAGTGAAAATCCAAGAACGGTTTCAAAATGCTGGTCTTTTTTTATATTAAAATCATAATTGGCAAAGGACTCCCAGATATAATTAAAGTTGCTGGTTTTTTCATGAGCTACATTGTTATTTCTACCAGTAACAGTAGAACCATCAGCATTCATTGAATTATCTACATTCAAAGGGCCATAGAAAACCAGTGGGGTAAAGCTTTTGGCATTGCCATCATATTTTGTATAACCAAAACGGCTGGTCAGTTTAAGGTTTTTTAAAACATCATATTGCAGTTCAAATTTTCCGTAAAGTTTATTACCTACATTTTTATTGAACGTATTATCGAGTTTGGTTAGTGGATTAAATATCTCGGATAATAAAAGATTACTGAATCCAAACTTGCCGACTGTATTGGGGACGGTATTTAAAACAGAAACTGTTGGATCGAAATTCAGTGCACTACCTAGAATACTGTTAAATGAATTTTCCTGAATGCCTTTCGAGTCAAGGATGACTGCAGAAGCATTAACGATAAACTTCAATCGGGATGTCAGATCGAAATTTAAGTTAGCCGTAAAATTTCCTCTATTAAATCTTGATCTATCATTTCCACCAACAATACCACCCTGGTTTAAATATCCACCTGAAAGGAAATAAGACATTTTATCACTCCCTCCACGAGCAGAAATATTATGAGATTGAAGAAGGGCAGTTTCAAATATTTCTTTTTGCCAATCTGTACCTTTCCCAATCAGAGAAAGGTTAGGAAAAACTACATGACCACCCGAAACAGTACTCCCTTCATTAATTATCGCTGCATATTCAGTAGCATTCAATACAGCAATTGTATTTAAAACCTCCTGCATACCATAATTACTACTTACAGAAATATCTGTTTTTTGGTTTTTCCGACCCGACTTTGTGGTTACTAGAATGACTCCATTACCTCCTTTAACACCATAAATAGCAGTAGTTGCTGCATCTTTTAACACATTTATAGACTCAATGTCTGTTGCATTAATGGAATTAAGATCTGTCAGCGATTGGGGCACCCCATCAATAATTACAACCGGATCTGTACCTGAAAAAGAGGGGATACCTCTTATTAATACCGTAGGTTTTGACCCCGGAGTACCACTTTGAATGACTGTAACTCCAGAAGCTCTTCCCTGTAAAGCCTCTTCGGTTCGTACAGGTCTCAGTTTTTCTATATCCGCACTCTTTATGGTGGATATAGCTCCTGAAACATTGGTTATTTTCTGTGTGCCATAACCAACTACAATAACATCTGATAAGGTAACTGATGTGCTTTCTTCAAGCGATATAACAAATGCTTCAAGGTTTTCAGCAACTGTAAATTCTTCGATTTTCATTCCAGCATAACTAATAACCAGGATGCTACCTTTCTTTGGTACATTAATAGTAAAATGACCATTCAAATCTGTAAACGAATTAAGTGCAGTTCCTTTTACATTAACTGTAGCCCCATTTAATGGTTCACCGTTAAATTTATTAACTATTTTTCCAGATACCGGGATATTTTGTCCAGCAACTTGAAAAAATAAACCACCTGTAAATAAACTTAGGCAGAACAAAAAGATTTTTAATTTCATATAGCAATTTTTTTATTTATTAAGTAGAAAAAGGATAAAATAAGGCAATTAAAAAAGCTAATTTTTAATTGCTCAAGTTAAATTCTTACTGATAGGTTAAAATAAAATTGCATACATCAATACTACATCACAAATTGCATTTTTTATATTTTAAGCTATATTTACTACATCATTACTACATCAATGTAATTTTTCAACTATCTCATCGACGAAATGGTCATTTTTATGCGCTTATTTTTTGTTTTAATTTTTATATCGCTAAAGACATATAGTCAAAATACTATTGGCCTTCCTGATGTCATCAATTTTAACAAGCAAGCTTATAAGGCTGGTTTGCAGAACTGGGATATAAAACAAGATAAAAATGGTATAGTCTATTTAGCTAATAATGAAGGGTTACTTAGTTTTGATGGTATTAACTGGAATTTATATTCATTACCGAATAAAACCATCGTAAGATCAGTTGAAATAGGAAAAGATAGTAAAGTTTATGTTGGCGGACAGGATGAAATCGGGTTTTTTGAGCCTGATCTCAATGGAAGGTTAAGATACCATTCTTTAATTGAACTGATCCCTACAAAAGACCGTTCTTTCGGCGATATATGGGATATTACTGCAAATAATAATGATATTTTCTTAAGGTCTTCTTTTAAAATATTTAAGTACTCCAATGGTATAATGTCTGTTTATAATGCAGCTTCTGAGTGGACATACTTGGGTGTATGTAATAAAATATTATATGCTCATGATTTTAAAAAAGGGCTTTTCGTTTTTGAAAACAATATCTGGAAACCTATCGGTTTAATCAACAATCTTCCGACGGATGATCCTGTAACTTCAATGATTCAGGTTAAAAAGGATAGTATTTTAATTACTACACTTAAAAATGGAATTTATTATCTGACAAATTCTAAACTGTCAAAATTAATATCAAGTAACAATTCTTTTTTTGAAAAAGAAAGGATTTACTCAGCTACAAAAATTGATGATGAGTGGCTTGCACTGGGAACCAATAATGCAGGCGTATTTATAATTGATTTGCATGGTGAAATAGTACAGAGCTTTTCAATAAATGAGGGACTACAGAACAATAATATCCTTAGTATTTTCCTTGATCGCGAAAAGAATTTATGGCTCGGCCTGGATAATGGGATTGATTTTATTTTATATAACAATGCCATCAAACATATTTATCCATCCAGTCAGGGAGGTGCCGGATATGCGGCAATTATCTATCGAAATAAGCTCTTTATAGGTACATCGGGTAATTTGTTCAGCACAGAATTGCAAAATGTAAAAGATTTCAGTTTTAGTAAAGGTACATTCAGAACAGTGACAAATACTACCGGTCAAACGTGGAACTTAGTCGATATAAATGATCAACTGCTACTTGGTCATCATGAAGGTGCTTTCCATATTAAAGAAAATACTGCAGTGCCACTTAATACCAATGCAGGTTTTTGGAATTTCATACCAATGTCTGCTGTGTCTCCTTCTGCAAAAACAGTCAGTGGAAATTATCAGGGAATAAGTTTCTGGAATTATTCAAATTCAATGTTTTCTTTGACTGATACTATTCAAAATTTTAATGAATCTTCACGTTTTATCGCAATCGATCGGTATGATAATATCTGGGTGTCTCATCCTTATCATGGTGTTTATAAATTGCAATCTTCGAATAATGGTAAGTACAGTTCAAAATTTTACGCCAAAAAAAATGGACTTCCTTCAATTTTAGATAACCATGTTTATAAAATAAAAAATGAAATAGTTATAGGTACTGAAAAAGGTGTTTTTACATATAACTATTCAACTGATTTATTTGAGCCGTCTACTTTTTATAAAAAAATATTAGGTGATCAAAGCATCCGTTATTTAAAAGAAGATAAAGATGGAAATATCTGGTTTATCCATGAAAAGAATCTTGGCGTAATTGATATGTCAGGTAATCAGATAAAGGTCATTTTCATTCCTGAATTGAATAATGAGGTATTGAGTGGTTTTGAATTTATTTATCCGGTTGATGAATTCAATATTTTTGTAGGAGGGGAGAATGGATTTTTTCATATTAATTATGATAAGTATAAAAAAAATAAGTATGAGCTTAATGTAAAGATTAGAAGTGTTCGGATTATAAATAAAAGTGATAGTCTTTTGTTTGGTGGATACTATACGAAAGTGAATGAAGTACAATTACAAAACAAAGACAATATCCCATCTATTGCTTATAAATGGAATAATATTCACTTCGAATTCTCAAGCCCTTTGCCTAGCCAGCAAAAAAACCTGGAATACAGTTACATGTTAAAAGGTTTTGATCAAAACTGGTCTGAATGGACGAAGAAAACTGAAAAAGAATATACCAATCTTCCTAAAGGCACTTTCAGTTTTGAAGTAAAAGTGCGAAATAACTTTGGAAATGAATCTATTGCTGATTCATATACTTTCAAATTGCTTCCACCCTGGTATCAATCTAACTGGGCATATTTTATTTATCTTGTTTTAATGATAACAGGATTTTATTTTTTCTATAAACTACAACAGAAAAAATTTAGCCGGCAAAAAAGAAAATTTGAAGAAGATCAAAAACATCTTCTTTATATGCATGACCTGGAGATGGGAAAGACAGAAAAAGAATTGATTGCCTTGCGAAATGATAAATTGCAATCAGAAGTTGAATATAAAAATTCTGAATTAGCAATTGGTGCAATGCATCTTGTACAACGGGGCGAATTACTTACTAGAATCAAATCAGAATTGAATAATATTATAAAAAATGTCAAGGATTCAGATGCTGTTAATGAATTAAAAAGGATGATTAAGGTATTGAGTGATGATGAAAAGCTGGATGAAGACTGGGGACACTTTGCAGAACATTTTGATAAAGTGCATAGTGATTTTATTGTTAAGCTAAAAGATGTATACCCGGGTATGACAGCAAATGAACTTAAGTTGTGTACTTATCTGCGAATGAATTTATCTACAAAAGAAATAGCACAACTATTGAATATTTCTGTACGTGGTGTAGAAATAAGCCGATACCGGCTTCGAAAAAAATTAGGAATTAATACCGAGACTAATTTGTTTGATTTCCTGATCAATATTCAAACAAAAACGCAGACCTGAATTAATAATCTACTTTATCGGGTTTATTTTTCCAGGCTTCAAAAACTTTTAATGCTTCATCACGGCCCAACGCAATGATAGGAATTTTGCGTTTGCCCATATCCTTCGTCATTTCTTCGTAGATCATCGAATCATCAAATCCAATTTCAGCTGCATCAACCCGGTTATTGGCATAGTAAATCACTTTTGGCCGTGCCCAATAAATAGCACCCAGGCACATGGGACAAGGTTCGCAGGAAGTATATATTTCACAATCTTCCAATTGAAAACTATTCAGATTATTACATGCATCCCGGATAGCTACCACTTCGGCATGTGCAGTAGGGTCGTTATGCGAAGTAACCTGGTTGTTTCCACGACCAACAATGACATCTCCCTTCACTACTACACATCCAAAAGGGCCGCCCTGGTTACTACTCATTCCGTTTTGTGAAAGTAAAATTGCTTCCAGCATAAATTTTTCTTCCCTAGTCATAATTGATTTCATTACAGCCTGCAAATATAAGCTAACATTAAGATTGTAGTTGCCGTGAGTTTATTATTCTAGGCAACAACTTAGTTATTTCTTCTTCCTTCCAGTATTTTTAAGAAAGACCGGCTCCTGATTTCATCCAAACTCAACCCGGTTTCTAATGCTTCTTCTTCGCTGATAGCTCCGCAGTTCAAGGCCTTCAGGAAAAAATTCAATAATCCCTGGCCGGTGGCAGCATCATCAAAAATATCGCCTGTCAAAGTAGAGATGGCAGCTCTTTCTACAAATGTCTTTAATCGAAATGTTGCATCATCCATACTGCTTAAAAAGAAATGATAGGTTGCCGCATACCGCATTGGTAGTTGAGCCGGATTCAGATCCCATCCCTGGTAAAAACCATTGATTAAAGAATACATGGTATGGCCATAGCCAATCTGCCATGCGTTATGAACCGCTGCACGGTTTTCTGCCATCTGTTCAAAATTCAGATCGTCGCCACGATGAGGACCAATAGGTATAATGTTGGTTGCACCATCTGAAAGAAAAATACCGGTATTACCCAATGCAACTTTGGTCATGTGATGTGCAAAATCGCAAACAGGATGAGCCATGGTTTGATATTTGGCAGTTATGCCACAGGATGCTGTGTAGTCGTATGTTCCAAAATGTGCAGCAATCAATCTTCCCTCACTGGCACGGATTATTTTCATCAATGGGTTTCGTCCTTCTTCATCCATGATGATTTGTGTTGCTTCAACCATGGTTTCCATTTTCAAAGTGCCCGGTTCAAGTTTGAATTCTTTCTCAATGATCTCAAACAAACGGATAAGCGTAGTTACCTGTTCGGTAATGGTTACTTTAGGAAGCATTACAATAAAATTATCGGGCAACTTACCATTTGTTTTTGCTAAAAGTGTGGTCAGAAAAATATCTAAAGTACGAACACCCCTTTCTTTCAAATCTTCAGTGAATGGCTTGATACGGATTCCAATGAATGGAGAAATAGTTTTTTCTTCCATGCCTTTGGCTAATTCTGTTGCGGCATTTACTGCCGTAGTATCTTCTTCATCCCATGGGCGGTTACCAAATCCATCTTCGAAATCGATGCGGAAATCTTCGACCGCTTCTCTTTTTAATTTATGGATGATTCGGTTATAAACCGTGTAGGAAAGCCATGCTGACCCTTGTTTTCTTTCTGCCTCTGTCATTTTATCCAACCTGTTTTTCAGGTTTTCAATATCGGTTTCCAGTGTAGGTAAATGTTCAAAACCATCGAATTTCAATACATTGGCTAGCACAGAAAAATTAGGTGCATAGGTTAAAAAATTGCGTAAGGCAATTTCGCCGATTTTCACAGTGCTATCCGATTTAAAAAGATTGGCACCACCATACAAAGTATGTACAGCCTGGCGGTCGGGTTTATCTCCGGGATATGTTTTCTGGAATTTTAAATTAGCTTCTCCAAGTTGTTGAAGCAGAGATGATTTTTCGTTTTCGTTAATTGTTAGTTTCATCTGGGAATTTTATGCTGATTTTCTTTTAGCGTTTAATTTACTTAAGATCCCCGATACGTTGAGTATCCAAAAGGATTTAATAATAAGGGAACATGATAATGATCGTTGCTGTCAATTGTAAAAACAATTTCAGCATACGGATAAAAAGTTTTTATGTTTTGACGTTGAAAATATTCAGCGGTTTCAAATTTTATTTTATAAACACCATGTTCAAGAACTAAATCAGGATCAATTAAATCTGGAATTCGTCCGTCATCATTTGTTAATCCTTTACTTATTTCAATCCAATGATTATTGTCCTGTTTGAACAAGGTAATGGAAACCCCACTTGCCGGCTTTCCGATACTGGTATCCAGGATATGTGTAGTTAACTGGCTCATGCTAATAATTTTTCTAAACGTATTTTAGTGATCTTGTTTTGTTCTTCCATGGCAATCATCATTTCTTCTTCAGGTTCATTTATTAATCTTTCATTTAATAATTCAAACATTTCTTCAGCCGATTTTCCGGTTGCACAAACGATAAAGATATAGCCGAATTTGTTTTCATAATCAGCATTTCCTTTGGCCAGTGATTCGAGCACATTTGATTTTGTTTTATGTACGCCTGCTTGTTCACCAGATGCCCATTGGCTGGTATTGGCAAACTTTTCTTTCAGTGAATTGATGTCGCCGATTTTTGGATGATGTTCAAAGGCTTCGAGAAAATCTTCTCTGTCGCAGTGGTACCAAACGTCTTCTGCGATTTCAAATAAATCTGCTTTTTGTTCAAATGGAAAAAGGTCACACATTTGATCGGCCCATGCCGATGAGCCGCAACATTTGATCAGTTCTTTTTTTAAAGCAGACGGTTCCAGATTATTTAATTCTTCTAATGTCATTTATTGGTTTTAGAATTGTTGAAATTATTTTTTAATCCTTCCCCATGCTCTCATTCTGCTGATTCCTCCATCCGGAAAAATGGATAAACGTAAGTGTGTAAAGGGTTCTTTGATCAGGATTTCTTTTTCAAAATAATGTTCATGATCTGCTTCTAGTTTGGTTTGTCTTAGAAGGGGAACCCAGTTGATTTCTCCGAAAGTGAATTTAAATTCTTCCACTATGGGGATATTGCAACCATCAACGGCAAAAGTATCGGGATAGTTTCCTTTGAAATGGCAGCTGTCAATCAATAATTTATCAATGATTCCCTGTTGTGCTAACCGCACAATAACCCAATCCCTGTTATTGGGGGTACGGTTTCTTTTTGTTTCCCATCCATCACCCATATTTACTCCACGGCCCGGCATGATGAGATTGTCCATAGGAGAGAAAAACATATCGTTACACAAAACTGATTTTCCGCCATTCACAGCAGCTGCCAGATCAATCTCATCTATTTCAGAAACGGATGTCCAGTCTTTGAATACCTCTCCGTACACTTTCAAACGGGCTACACCTCCATCAGGATAAATATGTAGCCTGATATGTGTGTAAATATTGTTGTCACTTATTTCATATAAATTTTGTGAACCGGGTTCCAGCGATGATTTGGAAAGAATCTCGGTCCATTGCACATTTTCCGGATCAAATGCTGATCCCTCAGCTACGGTACAAGCCTCAATGGAAGCATGTGGTGGATGGTTACCCAGGAAATGATTGGTATCAATATCAACCCCATGAATCTTTCCGGAAGTAGCCAGTTGAATGATACAGCTATCATGGCCGGGCACTCTTTTTCTTCTCGATTCCCATCCATCCATCCATTTACCCCGATCGGTATATTTATCGGTAATAAAAATCCCACGTCCTGCTTTGATCAGGTTTTCTTTTTCTGCAAAAAAATCATCAGAACAGGATAAAACTTTGCCGCCAAGTTTTTCTGCTGCAAGGTCTGTCAGGTGTATAAAGTTGTGTTGTATCATCTTTTACTATTTTTAATAAAATGCGATTTCAAAACCTGGATTTAGAAAGGATTATATTTCCTTTATTAAAAAATAAAAATGCGTTGTCAAAAACCTTTTCGCCGGCAATCCATGTCTGTTCTACTTTTCCGAAAAGTTGTTCGCCTGCATACGGACAAACTTTATTTCGGTGATATAATTTATCATTATCAATAATAAAACTTTCTTCAGGATTCCAGACCACAAAATCGGCATCATAGCCAATTGCAATTTTACCTTTTGTCTTTTCCACTCCGGCAAGTTTTGCCGGATTTTCACCAAGCCATTTAGCTATATCAATTAAAGAACAAATTCTTTTTCTTGCTGCAGTCCATAAAACCGGAAGAGCCAATTGAATAGAAGCTATGCCACCCCAAGCTTTCATGAAATTACCGGATTCCAGTTCTTTCAGATCAGCAGTAGCAGGAGAGTGGTCGGTGGCGACAAAATCTATGATACCGTTTTTCAATGCGTTCCAAAGTAAATCATTGTTTTCTTTTTCACGAATGGGTGGTGCGCATTTGTGTGCAGTACTTCCATCCGGAATATCTTCTGCATTAAAATACAAATAATGCTGACCCGTTTCAACGGTAAGTGGTAACTCTTTTTGTTTTGCTTCAATAATTTGTTGTATCGAATTGGCAGAAGACAGATGAACTATATGAACCCTTGTTTGGTGCTTTTCGCACAAACGGATCATCATCGAAATGGCCTCGTCTTCCCATTTTTTCGGACGGGAGGATAAATAGTTTTGATATGATCTTGAATCGTCATTCAAACTTTTATGTGCATCATCACTTAGTTCACAATGAACCAGTAATGGTAAATGATGTTTTGCCAAAATAGGCATGGCCTTATCCAGATCGCTTTCTGTGGCATTCGGAAAATCATCAATACCAGAATGAGTGAGGAAGGCTTTAAATCCCAAAACGCCTTTTTCAATAAGGCCTTCAATTTCATTTTCATTGCCGGGAACAATGCCTCCCCAGAATCCGCAGTTGGTATGTAACTGTCCTTTTGTTGCTTGCAGTTTGTTTTCAAATGCAATTACAGAAGTTGTAACTGGAGTAGAATTCAATGGCATGTCCACAAGGCATGTGATACCACCGGCTATTGCAGATTTTGTAGCTGTATCAAAACCTTCCCATTCGGTTCTTCCCGGCTCGTTGATGTGTACATGAGGGTCGATGATTCCTGCCATTAAAACCAAATTATCCAGATCAATCACATCTTCATTTAATTTCCCCGGAACTATGTCAATAATTTTTCCGTTTTTAATCAAAACAGTAGCATCCGAAATTCCATTATCGGTAATTGTTCTTTTACTATGAATGGCGATGTGTGGCATGGATTATCTTGCTAAATAATTTAATCCTTAAAATTAATGAATGAAACATTAATTTGGTGATTTTTAAATAAAGATTTGATTGATTTTTTGAAAATAATTTTACATAGAAAACTATCTTGAAAAAAGAAAATTATTCATGCTGAGTATCGTTGTTTTATCCATATTGTTTTTAAGTTTAATCATGCTGGTTGTGATGACTTACCATTGCCGTTCAATGGAAAAGAGGAGACATGAAAATATATCACTTGAATTTGATTCATTGAAAGAAGATGCAAAGCAGGAGCAATTGGTTTCCATGCAGAATCTGGTATATACTTCCATCATTTTAGTTGCAATAGCTATGTTGGTTGTTATTTATTTAACGGTCAGGGATAGTCCATTGGAAGGGCATATGATGGAGTGGATGAATATCGTAGTCAGGCTCATGCATATCACCTTTGGTATTGCATGGATTGGTGCCTCTTTCTATTTTGTGTTTCTTGAAAATGCATTGAACCGGAATAACGTACGGGATGAACTGGCAGGAAATCTTTGGGCTATACATGGTGGTGGTTTTTATTATCTCGAAAAATACAAGACTGCTCCCAAAGAAATTCCTAAGACTTTGCACTGGTTCAAATACGAAGCCTATTTCACCTGGCTTTCGGGATTCTGCCTGATGTTCATTGTTTATTATTTCAATGCCAAAGCATTTTTGATAGACAAGAATGTGTTAGACATCAGTCCGGTAATGGCTGTAAGTATTGGTGTCGGGTCTTTCATTGTATCCTGGATCATGTACGATCTGTTATGTAAAAGTCCATTGATTAAAAGAAGTTTCTGGTTTGCACTCCTGGGGTTTGCCATGGCAACAGGCTTTGCTTATTTTTATGCGCAGGTGTTCAGTAGTCGTGCCGCGTATATTCATTTTGGTGCCATGCTTGGAACCATCATGGCGGCCAATGTTTTTTTCAATATTATCCCTTCTCAAAAAGTGATGGTCAAAGCGGCCAAACTGGGGCTGCCATTGGATCCTGAATTGGGTAAAAAAGCAGGCTTGCGATCCCTTCATAATAATTATCTGACACTGCCGGTTTTATTTGTAATGATTAGTAATCATTTTCCCAGTACGTTTGGAAATGAACATGCATGGGCTGTATTGGCAGCTATATCATTAGCCACTGCAGGAGTGAAACATTATCTTAATTTAAAAGAAAAAGGTCAAATGCAGGTTTGGGTATTACCCATTTCCATTTTGCTGATTTTAGGAATCAGTTTTTATACTGCTCCGCAAAAAAGTACAACGGAGTGTAAAACTGCCATTCGTTTTGCAGAAGTAAACAGCATTATAAATACCCGATGCATTAGTTGTCATTCTTCAAAACCAACTGATGATCTATGGACTGCTCCACCCAATGGAGTTGTGTATGATACTCCCGCCGATATTGTCAAATTGAAAGATAATATTTTACAAAGGGCTGTCATTACAAAGACAATGCCTTTGAATAATAAAACCAATATGACCCCGGAAGAAAGGGAAACTATTCGTTGCTGGATAGAGCAGGGAGCATCACTTAAGTGAAAAAATAAGAAAGATATTTTCTGGTACATTTTGAGACTATAATAATTCCGGTCTGTTTGCAAAGTAACATTGCTGTTAAAATTTGTTTGCCAAATACTTATATTAAAAAAAATTGCATTTATTAAATCTTCAACATATCTTTAAAACTTGCTTGATTTCAATCAGGCAACCCTTTTTCAGTTATTCTTTTTTCATGTCCTGTTGATACATGATATAAGCCTTTCATTTCCCCAATATTTTATTCCCTTTAAACCATCATAAAAAAACTGTAGTTCTAATATATTTTATAAAACAAAATACTATGGCAGAACAATTGATTTACGAAAGCAAAAAGTCCAAGATTTATCTGATGGACGAAAATGAATGGAACCGTCCGGTTATCATGAAAATTTTGAATTATGAATTTCCGACACCTGTCGATATCGCTCAGTTCTATAATGAGTTTGAGATTATCGATGGACTGCAATTACAGGGCACAAGAAATGTATTAAAAAAAGGCAGGGAAAAGAACCGTCACGCATTATACCTGGAATGGTTTAAGGCAAATACCTTAAAAGAAGTTTTTCAAAAAAAACAAGAAGATGTTCATGACTTTCTTTTTATTGCCACGGCCATTGCTCAGGCTTTGGGAGAAATTCATCAGCATAATATTATTCATAAGGATATTAGTCCTTTTAATATTCTGGTAAACCTGCAGGAACGTTCTGTAAAAATTATTGATTTCGGCATTTCATCCTGCTTCGATTTGAAACATCATTATCTCGGCAATCCGGAAAAATTGGAAGGAACACTGTCATACAATTCGCCGGAACAAACCGGTCGGATGAACCGTACCGTGGATTATCGTACCGACCTGTATTCATTGGGTGTAACACTCTATGAAGCACTTGCCGGAAGATTACCTTTTGAGTCGACCGATGCGATGGAACTGGTTCATGCACATATTGCACAAATACCTGAGCCTATAGAAAAATTCAATGCCAATACACCTCCCATCATTGGACAAATTATTGCAAAACTCCTGGCTAAAAATGCGGAGGACAGATACCAATCTGCATTTGGTTTAAAGTTTGACTTGGATAAATGTCTTTCCAACTTTGAAAAAATCGGAAGCTGTCCATCCTTTGAATTGGCAACACAAGACTTTTCAGGAAAGTTTTTAGTTCCACAGAAATTATATGGACGAAATAATGAAACCAATGAACTCATTCAGGCATATCAGCGTTGTGCTAATGGTGGGAAGGAATTGATGCTGGTATCTGGTTATTCCGGCACGGGAAAATCAGCATTGGTCAGGGAAATTCATAAACCCATTACCCATAACCGGGGTTATTTTATTGAAGGCAAGTTTGATCAGTTTCAACGGGCCGTTCCATATTTCGCCATCTTGCAGGCTTTTGGAGAACTGGTTAATATTTTATTAACTGAAAATGAAGATTCCCTGCAACAGATAAAAATTTCTATTCAGGATGCATTGCGGGATGAAGGAAAAGTTATCACGGATGTGATACCTCAACTGGAATATATTATCGGTCCACAGTCAGAAATAGCAGAAGTAGGAGGAGCAGAAGCTCAAAACCGATTTAAATATCTTTTCCGTAAACTGGTTCATGTGTTGGCAACAAGCAAACATCCATTGGTGTTGTTTATCGATGACCTGCAATGGGCCGATTCTTCCTCATTAAGCTTGCTGCATGTACTGATGACGGATAGAGAAAGTAAACATTTGCTTTGTATTGGCGCATTCCGTGATAATGAAGTAAGTGCATCACATCCGTTTGTAATTACGGTTGGAGAAATGGAGGAGGAGTCTGTTATTATAAAGCGAATAGCAATCGGTAATCTTTCCAACGAAAATATTAATGAGTTAATAGCCGATGCAACAAATTCTTCTACAGATGAATCAGAATCTTTAACAAAATTGGTATACCAGAAAACAAGTGGGAATGCCTTCTTTGTTACACAGTTTTTAAAATCGCTTTACCAGGAAAAACTACTCTGGTTTGATTTTGCCATTTTAAAATGGAGTTGGGATCTTAAAAAAATAACGGAGAAAAACATTACAGATAATGTCGTGGAATTAATGGCATCAAAAGTACTTCGGTTGCCCGAAGAAACGCAACGTCATTTAAAAACAGGCGCCTGTATTGGTAATAGTTTTGACTTGCAATTACTTGCAATTATCGAAAATGTAACTGAAGATGTATTGAAAAAAGACCTGAACAATGCACTTGCAGAAGGCCTGGTTGTTCCTGTTGGAAATGTATACAGGTTTTCACATGACCGAATTCAACAAGCCGTTTATTCACTCATTCCGGAGAAGGAAAAAAACAAGGCTCACCTTTCTATCGGTAAATTGTTATTACAAAATATTGCAACTGAAAAAAAAGAAGAGCATTTGTTTGATATTACCAATCAATGGAATTGGGGTAAAGAGATTGTTACAGTAGAATCGGAAAGAGCCTTGCTTGCACAACTAAACCTTGACGCTGGTCGAAAAGCCAAACAAAGTTCGGCCTTTAAAACATCTCTTGAATATTTCGAAATCGGCATCAGTTTATTGACTCCAAATGCATGGGAAGATCAATATGAATTGTGCCGTGATTTATATACAGAAGCTACCGAGGCAGCATATTTAAGTGGTGATTTTGCCATCATGGATAAGCATTATCAAATTGTACTGGGCAATGTAAAAAATCTGTTGGAAAAAGTGAAGCCATATGAAGTAAGGATTCTGGCTTACAAGGCAGAAAACAAATTACTGGATGCCATTAATACAGGTCTTGAACTATTGAAGGAATTAGGTGAAGATTTTCCACGCAAACCAACCATGGTTCATGTGATGATGGACCTGGTGAAAACGAAAATGAAATTGGCAGGAAAGGATAATGATAAATTATCTGCTTTGCCTACTATGACTGATGAAAACAAAATTGCTGCCATGCGAATCATGGCGGATATAGCCTCTTCGAGTTATTGGGCAACCCCAACCTTGTTTCCGCTGGTTATTTTCAGAATGGTACACTTGTCGTTGAAGTTTGGTAATACGGCATTGTCTGCATTTGCTTTTGCCACCTATGGTGTTATCATGTGTGGTGTATTGGGCCAGATGCGTAATGGTTATAATTTTGGAAAGCTCGGTCTGATCCTTCTCGAAAAATATAATGCCAAAGAATGGAAGACACAAATCTATACACCCATTTATGCGTTGATCATTAACTGGAATGAACATGTGCACAATACCCTTAAGCCTTTGCAGGAATCCTATCATATTGGTATGGAAACCGGTGCTATAGAATTTGCTTGTATCAATACAAATATTTATTGCATACATGCTTACCTGAGTGGTAAGCCATTAGTAAGATTGGAAGAAGAAACAAAGGCTTACAGCGAAAGTTTTAACCAGTTTAAACAAGAAACCAATTTCAATTATAATGAAGTCTACCGGCAACCCATGCTCAATTTCATGGGTCGGTCTTCCAATCCGTTGATTCTAACTGGTGAAGCATATGATGAAGAAAAAATGATGCGTCAGAACCAAGAAAGGAATGACAAGACAGGTACTTTTTTTATTCATTTCAATAAACTTATTCTCAGTTATTATTTTCAGGATTATGAAAATGCCAATTTTCATGCTGCCGAATCCAGGAAATTGCTGGAAGCCGTATTAGCAAAATTTGAAATACCCAATCATCATTTATATGAAGCACTGACATTGCTGGCACTGTATCCAAATGCCGGTACTAAAAAGAGGAAGTATTTGAGCCGTGTTCGATCCAATATGGGAAAATTAAAAACATGGGCAAAATTTGCTCCCGAAAACTATCAGCATAAATATGATTTATTAAAAGCTGAATTATACAGGGTCAGCGGAAAATATAATAATGCAAGGTTGGTTTATGATAAAGCCATATCCGGTGCATCGCTCCATAAATATATTCATGAAGAAGCATTGGCAAACGAATTGGCCGGCCGTTTTTATATGGAACAAAAATCGGATGAATTAGCAGAGTTTTATCTCAAAGCATCTTATAACGCATACAGAGAATGGGGTGCCGATGCTAAACTGCATCACATGGAACAGGTTTATCCACGGTATGTTTCCGGTATCAACCAATCAACGGGAAGCATCATGGAATCAGGCACCGTGAATTCAACTTCCTCCATGATACATGGAAGTGTGCTGGATATTACTACCGTATTAAAAGCAGCAAACAGTATTTCAGGCGAGGTGGTATTATCAAATCTTTTGAATGTACTCATGGGTATTGTTATTGAAAATGCAGGGGCACAAAAAGGTGTTTTATTGCTTGAAGACAAGGATAAATTATATATTGAAGCCGTGAAGGACCTGCGAGATAATTCCATTTCTATTTTGCCGCATCTTGCCATTGAATCGGTCGACCTGGTTGCTCCAAGTATTATTGCTTTTGTAAAAAGAACCCATGAAAATGTCATCATCAATAATGCGGCTGTAGATTCCCGGTATGAAAAGGATCCTTATATTAAAAGTCATGAATCTAAATCCATCATGTGTATTCCTATCATTCATCAGGCTAGGTTTATCGGTATATTTTACCTGGAAAATAATTTGACTACCGGTGCCTTTACACAGGAACGGATCAACCTGATGTCATTATTATCCGGTCAGATTGCTACGTCTATTGAAAATGCACTGTTGTATGACAGCCTCGGTAAAAAAGTAGAAGAACGTACTGCAGAACTGGCTTTGGAGAAAAAGAAATCGGATGATTTGCTGATGAATATTTTACCGGTGGAAATTGCGGAAGAGTTAAAACAAAACGGCCGGACCACTCCAAAACAATTCGAGAGTGTAACGGTGCTCTTTACCGACTTTGTAGGCTTTACCTTGACTTCTTCAACCATGTCTCCGGAAGAGTTGGTAAGCACCATTGATACCTGTTTCAGTGCTTTTGATACGATTGTGAGTAAATACAAAGTAGAAAAAATTAAGACTATCGGGGATTCATATATGTGTGTAGGAGGGTTACCGATACCCAATTCCACACATGCTACAGACACACTGAAAGCGGCTATAGAAATTCGGGATTGGATAAACGATTTCAATAAGAAACAACGGAAAGAAAACAAGCCTGAATATAATGTCCGCGTTGGACTACATACCGGACCTGTAGTAGCGGGAGTTGTGGGCAGTAAGAAATTCGCCTATGATATATGGGGCGATACGGTAAATACGGCCAGCAGGATGGAGTCGGGCAGTATATCCGGGAAGATCAATATTTCGGGTGATACCTATCGTTTGGTGTCAGATAAATTTCAGTGTGAATATAGGGGAAAAATTGCTGCTAAAAATAAAGGCGATATTGACATGTACTTTGCGGAACACCTAAAATAAAAACTGCTTATAATGATTGATGATTCATTGATAAATGCAAAACAGGTATGTGAAGAATGCCTGAAAAAAACAAAGATTGGGTTTGTTTACAAAGGTGGGTTTTTCAAACCCGGGTTAAAAGGAATAAACCATCTTGAAGTAGGCAGTTCTGCCATCATATCCAATCCTATTACTATTCTTCTCGAACGGTTATATTTCTGGTATTCCAAAATAGTTGATTTTTTTAAATGGCTGAACAAAAAATTATTTCCCCGAAGGAATAAAATTTATGGATCTGTCATGGATAGCTCACTTGTTGGCAATATCAGCTTTGCTAAAAGAGAAGATGAACGGATTGCGATCCATCATTTAACCCTGGAATTCTGGAGCCGTTCATGGTTTGGAAAATGGCGTAAACTCAGTGAAGGATTTACAGAAGAAGATGGAACATTTCATTTGCCTTTTGATTTAAGAATGGCCAGGAGGTTTCGTAACCATCGTTTGCGATTTGAGATTTATGAAATCACCCATATTTTTTTAAATGAACAAACAAGCAGACCTGTTTACAATCTTTTTAAATCCATTAAAATTCCAAAATCAAATTTGATTGGTTTAGAATATAACCTGAGAAATATTTATTTATACTTTTGGGAATACCGCACCGATACTGCTTTACCCCGGGTGGTCATCAAAGATCATGATAAAGATGCACCTCAATATTACCCAATTGGAAGAGTAAATGCCATCCGTGAACAGATGATACCGGTAGAGTTGACAAAGGTTAAACATCTGGTACAAATTAAAATGGATCCTGAAAGTATTTCATTGCAGGAGATACAAGCTGATTATCCCGAGAACTTGACTGTTTGTATTGAAAAACAATTGCCCGGTTTTACAAGAAGTGATCATTGGTTTGGAGAAAGGATGATGAATGGAATGAACCGTGGTTGTTTTGTACCCGATACAAATGAAGCTGGATACTATTGGATGAAATATTTTGGAAAAGGATATTACGACGGCAATGATGAATACGCATTTCCGGATGCAGCCATGAAGTTTCTATTGAAACCAAATGGATTACCAACACCTGTTGAAATACATTTTACCGGGCCTTTAAATGCTATCCATAAAGATCCCTGGCAAAAACGAATGATAAAATTAACGGATGGGGATACCTGGCAACATGCCAAAAGAGTTGCCAGGGTAAATGGTGGTTTATGTACCGAAGTGGACGAACATTTTGCGGGCACCCATACTAATACCGAACAATACGCCATTGCAGCCTATCGCAATCTTCGCTTTAACCCTTTATCATCCTTATTGTTTCCACATCTTAAAAGTGTTGTTTTAATTAATCATTCGGCAGATAAAATTTTATTACAGGATTATATTCCAAGAGCTTCTGCACTTTCTACAGTTGGCTTGCTGCAGCGATGCAAGGATATTATGGGTGTATTGGACTGGAAAAGTTATCAGGTGGTGGATCCGATCAGCGATGCACATTCATCTGCAAAAGCAGAACGTTTATTTTGGGATTTGACGGAAGATTATGTTTCCTGGTTTATAAAAAATAATTGGGACGACATCAAGAAATACTGGTACGAAGTATTTTGTTTTTCTGAAGATTTGTTGAATCACAGTGTGCCTGTTTTTCTTTCTGATATTGATACAGACCGTTTGGATCCTCGTGAAAGAGAACGCAACCAGGAAATGAAAGAATATTATGCGGCACAATTTTCATTTGATTTTGATCTTCCCAGGGAAAAACGCAACGGAATATTAAGAACCGTATCTGCTATTACAAAACATAAGAAATTTCCGAATGAGTTGGAAGCGGAAAGCATGAAAGACCTGGTTAAAGCCTGTACCTATATGATTTTTGTTGCCACCTATTTACACACCTGGGCGAATGAACATCAATATGAAGACATTGGAGAAGTGTTGTACAATAGCCTTGGACTTCGGTTTGGCGAAAAGGAATCCGGTGTATTGGCACCCGAATCAGATTTAAGTATTTCTCCGGATTTAACCCGGAGCACACAAATGATGTGGTTCAGTAATTTATTATCCCGAACGGAATATGGCTTCATCACCCGTGATGAAGAGAATGACATCAACCCATATTATTCCGATTTACTCTTATCCAAAAAAGAGGAATTTCTGGCATTGGGAGTTATTGTGGAAGACATCGAATCGAGAACAAATATTTAAAATTTCAAGCATCAACTAAACGACATGACAAATAGACTTTCGATAGGAACGATTATTTACAATTGGCTGAAAGCTCGCTGGAACAAGTTTGTACTAAAAATAACTTCAGTGGCACTTGGCGTGGGGTTGGCAGTGTTTCTCAGTTTTCCCAAACGATACCGGATGAGTCATAACAATGGAGTAGCAGCGAAGGGCTCAGTACGAATTGTGAATGATACCAGTTTTCCAGAACACGATTTTTTTGAAGCCGGCAGAACTTTCCCTTGTCGGGTTCGACATGCATCGGCTACTTTTCTGGATGATGCAATGAATTGCATACGAAGTTTTTCGATAAAATTTTCTGACCATCACTGGAACAGTCCTTTAGATATTGAAATGAATACAGGGGTCATCAATCTTTTCTGGTCCGCTTCCAGTTTTTTAAAATTCGCAAAATTGCGAAAACAACAATGGGGTGTCGAATACCACGACTATTACCGATTGTATCCACAAGGGTTAGAAGGGGCAAAACTTTCTTTGCGCAGAGATCCCAGTTCCTTTCACAATCTGCGTTACCAGGCACTTACAGCGTTTAAATTTATTGGAAAAGATGCTGTTTTGCGGTATGCCAAATACAGAACCATGCCATTGGATAAAGCACCCGAAACAGGTATTGATCCAAATCTTAGCGATTGGGATACCTGCAATCAGCGTATTTCAAATGATGAAACAAGAGGCCGAAATTATTTGAAAGATGAATACAAACAACGCATTGCCAATGGAGGCGCCGATTACCTAATGCAAATACAATTGAGAATTGCACAAGATGATGACAGTCCCGAAGTGTTTAATAATATGAAACCATGGGATGAAGTGATTTATCCATGGCAGGATCTTGCTGTTGTAGAAATAAAAGAAACACTGAATTGGATTGAAAGCCTGAAAACCAGTTTTTCTTTGAATCATATGCCAAAGAATCTGGGCATTATACCGTCAAAATCCATTTACGATTATAATTCACTGAATTATTTACGGGCTCATTCCGAAATTGCCCGGAAGGCCAGGTTGCTTTCCTACAGGGTGTTTGGCTATCCGCCCGAAATACCGGATGATGATAACCGGAACGTATCTGATTGGTCGGGGAAAGAGTAGGAGTGCTGCTTGAAAAGATTTTTTCATAATATAGAAATTGAAACCCGTATCTATACTTTAATTACAAAGGAAATTACCAACTAATTTTGACTGGATTATTTAGGTATTAGATTCCTTTATATTGTTTATGCATTATCCAATCCCATATTTTCAATGGACCATCTGTCCTGCACTTCATCCGGTAACGGATAATAAAAGCAGAAACTAAAGTCAACAAACCAATAAAAAGAATTGCTGCATTGATACTGATTAAGTCTGCTATTATTCCGGTGAGTATTGCACCAATGGCATAACCCAAATCTCTCCACAGCCTGAAGATGCCAATGCTTTTAGCCCGGTCCTGCGGATTTGTATTTTCGGCTACCGTTGCCAGGAATGTGGGATACACCATTGCGGTACCCCAGCCTAAGATGGAGGACAGTATTACATAATGCAACATGGTATTTGCCCAAACCAAAACAATTAATGCAATGGCTTGTATAAACATGCCTGCATAGAGCATATCCTTTTTACAAAATTTATCCGCCATTTTTCCGGTAAACAATTGTCCGAGGCCCCAAACGGCAGGATATATGGCTGTAACAATTCCAATTTCGGCAATAGTAAAACCTTTTGTTGCAAGCAAGATTGGGAAAATACCCCAGGCCATACCATCATTCAGGTTATTGATTAAACCTGCCTGTGTTACCGAACCTAAATTTTTGTTTTTCCATGTAGTATCCCAGAATATATTTTTCAATTTCGGAATGGTATTACTGATTGTTTCTTTTGCAACGTGATGCTTGGTGTCTTTTATAAAAAAGATACTTCCCACTAATCCCAAAAAAACCAAACCGATTCCCAAATAAAAGGGATAAGGCCTGATGCCGTATTCACTGGCTATCCAGCCTGTTAAAAATGCAACGATGGCAACGGCAATGTATCCTGCAAATTCATTTAAACCCATGGCAAAGCCTCTTTGCTTTTCACCCACAAGGTCAATCTTCATTACTACGGTGCTGCTCCAGGTTAAACCCTGGTTGATGCCTAACAGCACATTGGCGGCAATTATCCAATTCCATGAAGGCGCATACATTAAAATGAGAGGAATAGGAATTGCAATAACCCAACCGGCAACCAATAAATTTTTTCTTCCAAATTTATTGGCTAATGCACTCGTGTAATAATTGGTGATTGCTTTTACAATACCAAAAACGATGATGAAGGAAAGTATCGCCGTTTTGGCTGCAATATGAAATTCCTCTTCTGCAATTTGTGGAAGTATGCTTCTTTCCAAACCAACCATGCCGCCTACAAAGGCATTGATGATAACCAATAGTGTGAACTGTTTCCAGTTTTCTTTCAATCCTAATTTAATATGCTCCATTAATTTATTTTAAAATGTCAATATCTTATCGCTGTCAACCACCCAGTTTGTTAGTTCGGCAAGGTTGCTGATTTCTGTCCCTTCAACAAGTGGTACGTTTTTCAATCCCCTTGCTTCAGCGCAGCTTCCACAAATTTTTACTTTTGCACCCTTATTCAGTGAGAGTTTCAACATTCTTTCAATGTTGTAATAACCATTAGGAGTGGTTTGATTTGCTAAGGCGCAATTGGCTCCATCAGCCATCAAAAAAATCCGGACATCCACATCCGGGTTTTCTTTGTTAAGCTGATTGGCTATCCGTAAAGCATTAAATGCTTTTTCGCTTCCATAAGGAGCATCATTTATGATAAATAAGATTTTCATTTTACTTTCAGGATTACTTTTCTCTCAAAATAATTTCCAAGCATTCCTTCCTGTGCATTGCCTTTTATACTTTCTCCTTTGGTTAACATTACCTGTAATTGCATTTCGGCATCCGCTGCATTTTTAACAGGCTGAATAGTCATTGGCAGGCTGGTAATATCTGCATCGGCATAACCCGGAAGATTATCTCCAACCAAACGACATGACATCGGGAGATTTACATCCCATCCGGGAGCAAATTTTGAAAGTGATTGTGTTCCAATAGTTGAGGGATCAATATAAAGCCAGGCATTGCGAAAGGGCAAAGCAACTGAGTTATCTTTTTTTCTTCCAATAACGGTAAGCACCGTAAGTTGCTCCCATCTTTTTACTTCAATCAGGAATGAGCCATCGGGTTGCATGAATGATTTTTTTGTTTCTTTATCCAGGATATCAATAATCACTTTATGCTCTTCTTTCCATGGGCCATTATTTACATGGCAGCTCATACAGTTTTTTGAATTGCTCAAAATGCCCACTGCCGGCGGGTAAGCATGGGCAGTGCTTATTCCGAAAGAAGATGATGTGTGCATTTTACTGAATTGCGGATGAAAAACATTTTCCTTTTCCGTTAATGCGTTAAATAAAACGATTACAAAAAAAATGGAAAACAGGATGATGGCTTTTGCTTTCATGATTTTTAGTTTTTAATTGTTTGTTGGATAATCTTAAGTTCCTGTTTAAGTTTTTGCTTATATTGTTTTTGTTAGCGGGCACCTCTGATTATCAGCATCCCTGTCATCATCACCACCATCATTACCCCCATTTTTAAAGCCATCTTTTTCTTATTATCTTTCTTTTTTTCATCGTGTTGGTGGTTCATGTCTGTCATTCCATGCTTCGGGCACATCATCATGTTCATTTTATGTGCTGACGAAGAAGAATTTTTTTGAACTAAATCCATTCCGCATTTCGGGCATTTCCCCGGATTGTTTGATATAATTTCGGGATGCATTGTACAAGTATAAATTATACTATCGGTAGTAGCTGTTTGAATTTTCACAGTATCGGTTTGTGCAAAAATGGGAGAAGCAATTACAATTAAAATCAACGTAAAAAAATAATTTTTCATTTCATTTTTATTTAAAATATTTAAAGAACCAGTTTTTTAAAAGCACCGTTTTGTTCAGTGTCAGCAATAGCCCGGTTTGCCGTTGTCCATTTGTAAAAAAGCGTTTTTCGTCACTGTTGAATGTTTTGAATTCATATTTGTTGCTGTTATTTACTAAACCAGGTTTCAAAAAGGCGTTCAAATTCATGCTTTGCTTTTCTTGCCTCTTTAGAGGGGGCTTCAAGATTTACGTAAGGTGCAGGATAAGCATAAAAATCACCTGACCCTTCTGCGGCCATACCGTCCCCAACATCTACATAACAAATACCTTTGCCGTTAAAGGCAGCGGATGTTTTTTCACCCTTAATTTCAGCAACAATATTTCTTGCAACAACATGTGCCTGCTCTTCGGCAAAGACTCCACCTTTTGGAAGCAATGCGCCATTCAGTAATTGGATGGCAGCAATATCGCCAATGGCAAATACCCCGGGATATTGTGTTGTGTTTTCATCCACATTCTCCAATATTTGCATAGTTTGGGGATGAACAGGAATGTAGCCTGTAGAATTTGTTAAACCAGCATCAACAATTGATTTTGGGGCGCCATGTGGCGGAACAGCTATCAAAAGGTCATAATCCGCTTCTTTATTATTTGAAAAGATAATTTTATTTGAATCCCGTTTAATTTCTATAACGCTGTGTTCGGGATAGTAATGAATGTTATGTGCTTTTAATATCTGGTTGAATGCTTCGCCAATTTGCGGACCGGCTACAGGCATTGCCTGTTTTTCGGGGGTATAAATTGAAATTTCTACATCTTGCCGTACAGCTTTTTCTCTCATCAGCCACTCCGTTAATAAAGCAGCTTCATAAGGAGCAGGAGGGCAACGGAATGGAGTACGTGTAACCAAAAATGCAATCTTTCCTTTATTGAAATTTTTTAGTTTCTGCTGAATGTCAAAAGCTCCTTTGGTATCATAAAGATTGAGGCAAAACTCGTTAAAACCGGGAATCGTACCGGGATATAATGCTGCTCCCATAGCGATAATTAAAAAATCACATTGTATGGTTTGAGCATTTGTATAAACTGTCTTTGTTTCCGCATTGATGCGGATTACATCTTCATTTATAATCTCAATGTCTTTTCGTAAAAGTTCTTTTAGCGGACTTTCAACATAATCCAAACTGGTCTTTTCCCCGATGATAACGGGCAAAAAGGAAGGATAAAAAATAAAGGATTGATTTTTTTCAATTACTGCAATCCGATAGTCGTTTGGAGCCAGGCCCCGTAAGGCATGAGCAGCCGTTAATCCGCCCCATCCGCCACCTAATATTAAAATGGTCTTATTCATTGGTTAAAAATTTTAATTGAATTCCTGCTGCATTAATTTCCATTCCACAAAACCATCTTCCATGCGTATGGCTTTGATTTTTTTTTGGTTGAGAATTTTTACGGCATCTGCCGACATAACGCATAAAGGCCCGCGGCAATAGGCGATAATAGTTTTGTTTTTCGGCAATTCGTTCAGCCGTTTTTTCAACTGGGCAAGCGGAATGGAAACAGCACCAGCAATATGACCTGCGTTATATTCTTCTTCCGGCCGAACATCAATCAACAATATTTTTTCTTTTTTTGATCTTGCCTGCAAATCGGCAAGGGTAATAGATTCCAAAATATTTTTATCGGCTTTAAAATCAATGATAAGTCTGTCTATTTCGGCAATCTTACGGGAACCTAATTCCTTAACGGCAGAAACAAGTCTTAATACGCTGTCATCCGTAATGCTGTAAATGATAAAATTTCCTTGTCGCTGTGCTTCCACCAGCTTTATCGATTTCAGCACCTGCAAATGTTGTGAGGTACTGGCAATGGACATTGCAATCTCCTTTGAAAGTTCCTCTACAGAATAGCCCTTTTGCGAAAGAACATCAATCAGCTCCATCCGCTTGGGATTGGAGATAGCATGTGTTACCCGTGAAAGTTCCCGGTAAACCTGTTCTTTTATAGAAGTAGCTGCCATGTTGAAATAGTTTATTTAATTCAAAACTAAACTCTTTATACCTATTCAACAAATTTATTGAATAGGTATAAAGCAACAAATGATATTGGCCAGCATTATAAATGAGCTGTTTATTTTTAAAAGCAATTCCAGAACCCGATTTTAAATATTGTTCAAATTCAAGGGTTTTTGACTTTTTTGTAAATACACAGTGAAATACTAAGTTGACAGGAAGTTTATTTTTTGTTGAATCTACATATCCTTTCTGATTCCTGATTAATCGTTCCTAGAGGTTGTTGCTGCAACCGGTATAGTGTGTACCGTCGCTACACAAAAGTATATACGCAATTTGCAGCATAACATTTCAATAAGGAGTTAAAAGAAAAAACCCTCCGTCGCTAAAGCTATAGAGGGTAAAGCGGAGAGTGAGGGATTCGAACCCCCGGACCTGTAACAGTCAACAGTTTTCAAGACTGCCGCAATCGACCACTCTGCCAACTCTCCGGCGCGAAAATA
>JAYWCV010000147.1:0-5525 GCA_043780275.1 Chitinophagaceae bacterium | reverse complement strand
TTGTACGCAACGAATTGGTTAATTTGCCTCGTCTGTTACCTGGTATTTAATTGAAATTTAAACAAATGACTAAAGTGTACATTTTATTTTTTGGGGTGATGCTAATCTTTTTTTCTGTAGAAACTAATGCACAAAGGAAATTAACTGAAGGATCTATAACCTATGATATCAGTATTAATTCCTCCGATTCAAATTCAAAAATTGCAGAAATGTTCGATGGTGCGGTAAGTGTTGTTTATATAAAAGGATTTTTGAGCAAGTCCGAAATGATCAGTTCATTAGGTGTACAATCTACTATTACCAATAGCAAAACAGGCCATGTAAATATCTTAAAAGAATATGGGGATCAAAAATACATGATACTGCTTACACTGGTAGATTGGAAAGATGCCAATAGTAAATATGAAGATATCAAATTTACATACGAGGAAAATTTCAGAACTATAAAGGGATATACGTGCCAGAAAGCAGTTGGGTTGTTATCGGATGGTACTTCGTTTATTGTTTACTTTACCCGGGAATTAATGCCGGAGAACTATGAGTTTCAGTATGCAAATAAAACATTGCCTGGACTGGCGTTGGAATATGAATCTACATTGGGTAATTTAAAAGTTACGTATAAAGCATCAAACATTAGTTTTAATCCGGTACCGATATCAAAGTTTGAAATTCCTAAATCAGGATTTAGAATATTGACGTATGAGGAAAGTAAGAAATTGGGGAATTAATAACGATCGTTGTATTGGTTAATGCTGAACTTCACTTTATCCAAAATCACCTTCTTTTTAAGAGGCATAATGTAAGTGGCATTTCCTTTTTGATATGTAATGTTGGTGTTAATCATGAAGAAATTAGCTTCATTTTGTTCTGTTATAATCTGAGAACCTCTGAACTGATAACCTGATTTTAAAGAAAAACCATATAGCGAATTACCCGTATTTTTTGTAGAAAGTAAATGTTTTCCTCTAGTTTTTCCATCTCCCAACGCAGCAAAAGAACCTATTGCCGTACATGTAACCAACATAATTGTGGCCACTTTGCGGAGAATAATTCTTTGATATTTTGAAATTGGAAAATTCATTAAGGCAAAATTAACATTTTTTTTAAATAATTAACAACCGTTCTTCATATTATTATTGAATAACGCCGAAAACGGAAAATTGTTACAAAAACTTGGTGTTTTTTATTTTTCGAGTTAATTTAACATAACTTCTGTTACTATGAGAGAACATCCATTTAGTGAAGATCGGGAAGAAATGAAGGAATTGCTTACTCAATTTGAACTTCTGAAAAATGGAAGATCTCATTCTTTTATTGAGGAGGATGCGTTTATTAAGTTGATAGAATACTTCGATGAAAAAGAAGACCATGCAAATGCTTTAGAGGCAGCAACGCTGTCTGTAGAACAGTTTCCCTACTCCTCCGCATTATTTTTAAAGAAAGCAGATATATTAATTGGGATCCGAAAATATAAGGAAGCCTTGCTTTTATTGGAACAGGCAGCGCTATTGGATAGAACCGATATAAATCTGTACATATTAAAAACAGATGTATACCTGGCATTGGACCAACAGCAAAAAGCGGTTGAAATATTAGAAGAAGGGTTGGAACTTTTTTCGGGAGAAGAACGGATCGATCTGTTATTTGAGTTAGCAGATGTGTATGATGATTATGAAGATTTTGAAAAAGTTTTCGATTGTCTAAAATTAATACTTGAACAAGATCCTGCAAATGAGGAAGCTTTATACAAAATATGTTTCTGGACCGATTTTACAGGAAGAAATGAGGAAAGTATCCGGTTGCATTTAAAAATCATCGATATTCAACCCTATAATGAACTAGCCTGGTTTAATCTGGCATCTTCTTATCAGGGTTTAAAATTGTATGAAAAAGCTATTGACTCATATCTGTATGCGATTGCCATAGATGATAAGTTTGATTATGCCTACCGCAATTTGGGCGATGCGTATATCCGTTTAAGAAGATATAAAGATGCGATTGAAGCACTGAGCAGGGTATTGGAATTGTCGAAACCCGAAGAAGTGATTTATGAAGCCATTGGGCATTGTTACGATAAGATGCATAATTATGCGCAGGCAAGATTTTATTATAGAAAAGCAACTCACTTAAACCCTGAAATAGGAAAATTATTTTATAAAATTGCCTATACCTATTTTAATGAACAACAATGGATCCCTGCTTTAAAACAATTAGCTACAGCTGTTAAAATTCAACCTAAACAACCGGAGTATTATTTATTGATGGGAGAATGTTATTTGGTCTTGAATAAAATAAAAGAAGCCGTACAAAATTTTTCAATTTCCGTCACTATAAGACCAAAGAATATAGCCGGTTGGGAAGCACTAATTCGTTGTTTGTATAAAGCCGGGTTTTACGAAGAAGCAGAAGAGCAGGTAATTGCAGCTCTTCGTATAACGAAAGGAAATACACTTTTCCTTTTTTACCAGGCCGCTATATTATTTGGCTTTGGTAAATCAAAAGAAGCACTGATGACACTGGAAAAAGCCATGGAGAGGGCACCTCGATTATTAAAAAAGTTCATAGCACTCAATCCTTCCATATTTCAAAATCAACAGGTAGTTGATATTATTGCCCGTCATAAACGGATGAAAAATTTTTAATTACTTCTATTTCTTTATTTCTATTTTTGCCGGGTTCTCAACAGATCTCCTGCTAAAATAGATTTTCTAATAAATTAAAATTTCATTTCGATGAACTTCAATCTATCTCAAATTCCAGACCGTACCGAAAGACCCCGAATTTCAGGATTAACCATGGTCATGGATAAAGGCTTAAGTGTAATGGAAGCACAAAATATGATGAGTGTTTCATATCCTCATATTGATATTGTCAAACTTGGATTTGGTACTTCTTTTGTGACTCCTATATTGAAAGAAAAATTAGCCGTTTATCGTTCGTACGATATTCCTGTTTATTTTGGTGGTACTTTATTCGAAGCCTTTTTAATCCGAAACCAATTTGATGATTATCTGTCCATTTGTAAAGAATACGGAATTACTTATATGGAAGTAAGTGATGGATCAATTACCATCCCACATGCAGAAAAATGTGGCTACATAGAGAAAATGACTAAACACGGAATTGTACTGAGTGAAGTAGGTAGTAAAGATGCAGAGCATATTATTCCTCCGTATAAATGGATAGAGTTGATGCGGGCCGAATTGAATGCAGGATCAACATATGTCATTGCCGAAGCCAGAGAAGCAGGCAATGTGGGTATTTATCGTGGAAGTGGCGAGGTTAGAGAAGGGTTGGTTCAAGAAATTCTTACTCAAATACCTGCTGAAAAAATAATTTGGGAAGCTCCTCAAAAACCACAGCAATTATATTTCATCCAGCTTCTGGGATGCAATGTAAATCTTGGAAATATTGCACCTACCGAAGTAATTCCTTTGGAAACAATGCGTTTGGGATTGCGTGGCGATACATTTGAATTATTCCTGAATAAGGAAAAGACTTAATAAATTGCCATAAAGTTTCTTAATCTGAATTATTATAATTATTCCGGATGAAATTACTTGGATTGATAGGAAGGCCTTTGTCTCATTCGTTTTCAAAAAATTATTTTTCTGAAAAATTTGAACGGGAAAATATCCGCAATTATCAATACAATTTATATCCACTCGAAACAATTGATGAGTTAAGAGGTCTTTTAAAAAACAATCCGGAGCTGTTAGGCTTAAATGTTACTATTCCGTACAAACAGGAAGTCATTCCTTTTCTGGATGAGTTAACAGAAGTTGTTGCCGAAGCCAATGCCTGTAATTGTATAAAAATTATGGACGGTAAGCTGGTCGGATATAATACAGATGTTATAGGGATTGAAAAAACATTGCGTTCTTTTTTAAAACCACAACATACAAACGCATTGATTTTAGGAACAGGTGGTGCTTCCAATGCAGTTCAATATGTATTAAAAAAAGCCGGAATAAATTTTCAGGTTGTTTCCAGAACTCCCGCAGAAAAGGAATGGGCATATAGCCTGGTTACCAAAAAAGAAATGGAAGATTACAAACTAATCATTAATTGTACACCTTTGGGCATGTATCCACTCATGGATAATGCTCCTGATATTGACTATAATGCAATTGGTTCCGATCATTTATTATTCGATCTGATCTATAATCCTGCCAAAACATTATTTCTGCAAAGAGGGGAGGAAAGAGGAGCTGTCATTATCAACGGGATGAACTTACTGAAAATACAGGCAGATGAAAGTTGGCGGATATGGAATGGTTAAAACTGAATTTTTTCAATAAATTCTTTTGGGACTGCAACAATTTTTTTTGCAGAATAATTATAGCAAACCATGCCGGTTTTTACTAAAGCAACTAAAACAGTTGCTGCTCCTTTATTTTTTTCCAGTTTATAAAACAAGTCGAAAGAAACTTTCGAAATATTGTCAACGGAGAGGCTGGCTAAAATAGTCTCGCCATAAAACAGTTCGTTTTTAAATTCAATAGCAGCATCACTCATAATTAAACCGGCCCCTGCTAAATTAAATTCATCAAAGCTGATTGATTTAAGAAACTGCATTCTTATTTCATGTGCAATTGATAAAATCGAATCGTTCCCGACATGTCCGCCATAGTTTATGTCTGTAATACGAACCGGTAATTCGGTTTTGAATTGAATTTGAAGAGGCATGTTGATTCGTACTCTTGACATGAATAAATTTTAAAAAAGTAAATCAGGGATTGTCTTTAATTGTTTTTATGATATTGATAATATCCATAAAATTATCTGATGATGCCGTGATGGGTAGCCTGGCAACTTTTTCTCTCCATGTTTGAAGCTGTTCCATGCAAGAAATGCCAACAGATAAATTTGGACCAACTACACAGCCAAGAGAATGGGCAATTTTTTTCGACATTTTAATCAACTCTCCATCTGTGCCAATAAACGTTAAAAAGTGATTGTTTTCATATTCATTTAATGAATTGATTTCAGCAGAAATCGAATTGGTAATCAAAGCATCCGAAATTTTTGTTTCAACCGAAGTTGAAGAAATAACTGGTTTAGATAATGAGTTTACATGAGGGGATAATATTTTTTGTTCAAATTCATTCCTATTCTTTTTTGTAATGGATGTACTGGTACCAGTTATCGATTTGTTTTCAAAAGTCAATGGTTGTACGTTTTGTTGAAGCGGTTCTTTTTTCAGTTCGTTATTGAAGTTATTTGTTTCTTCCTGGGTTTGTACTTTCGTTGGAATAATTTGTACCACTGAATTTGAATCTGGCTTGCTTGTAAATAATCCGTTGATGCCAAAAAGGATTAATCCGGCTATAGAAGCAGCTACGGCATACTTTAATATGGATACAATAACTGCTTTCTTTTTTAAGGGCAATACCGGGATGCTTGTTTTTTGACTTTCTAAAGACTCTAGGATAAATTCCCAAGATTTTGAAGGGGGGGCAGTCTCCTCTAAAAGTACTTTTTTTGAAACTACTTTATCTGTATCAATTTCATCCAGTGAAAAA
>JAYWCV010000146.1:0-22814 GCA_043780275.1 Chitinophagaceae bacterium | reverse complement strand
TTTTAACGCTACTAATAAATACCTTTTACTGAAACGCCGCTATGACACAAAAAATCTCCTCGAATGGAGGAGATTGATTAATTAAATAAACTTATTTATTATATCACCACATTGATCATCTTGTTTTTTACAAATATGATTTTCTTGGGTGGTTTTCCTTCCAGCCATTTCTGTACAATGTCATTTTGCAAAACAACCGGCTCTACTTCAGCCTGTGTTACTTCCACCCGAAAACTCAAGGTGGTTCTTAACTTACCATTGATGCTTACGGGATATTCTTTTTCATTTTCCAATATATGCTTTTGTTTAAACTGCGGGAAAGATGCATCCAGTACGGATCCTAAATTTCCGAGACAATGCCATAACTCTTCTGCAATGTGAGGCGCATAAGGGGTTAACAAAATAGCCAGTTGTTCCAGAATTTCTTTTTTATGACATTTTACTTCATTCAATTCGTTTACACATACCATGAAAGCACTTACAGCTGTATTGAAACTGAAACGTTCCGTATCCTCTTCAATTTTTCGAATGGTCTTGTGCAGAATTTTTAATTCGGCGGCATTGGCATTTTCTTCAATCCAAACCTTACCTTTTATTTCATCGAAAAATAAACGCCAAAGTTTTTTCAAAAAGCGGTGAACCCCTTCTATACCCTTGGTGTCCCATGGCTTGCTCATTTCTACCGGGCCTAAAAACATTTCATACATACGAAATGTATCTGCTCCGTATCGCTCTACCAATATATCCGGATTAACCGTATTGAATTTTGATTTGGACATTTTCTCCACCTCGGCTCCACAGATATATTTGCCATTTTCTAAAATAAATTCGGCATTTGCAAATTCTGCCCGCCAGTTTTTAAATGCATTCATATCTAACTCAACTCCATCCACCATATTTACATCTACATGAATAGCATCTGTCTGATACTGATCTTTCAATCCGGCTGAAACATATTTCTTTGTGCCATGTACCCGGTAAACAAAGCGGCTGCTGCCCTGGATCATTCCCTGGTTTAATAATTTTTTGAATGGTTCATCAAACCCAATATATGCCAGATCGAATAATACTTTTGTCCACAAACGGCTGTACAATAAATGACCGACTGCATGTTCGGTTCCACCTACATACAAGTCTACCTGTCCCCAGTAGTCAGAAATTTTCCTGTCGCAGAAATTGCTTTCATTTTCTGGATCCATATATCGCAGAAAATACCAGCTACTACCAGCATATCCCGGCATGGTATTCACTTCTCTTATTCCACCATCTGTAATTTTCCAATCAGTTAAATTTGATAAAGGACCTTCACCATCCGGTCCGGGTTTCAATTCGTCCATATGCGGCAATAAAACCGGCAGGTCTGATTCAGCCATCGGATATGCTGTTCCATCTTTCCAGATTACAGGAAATGGTTCGCCCCAATAACGTTGACGACTGAAAGCCGCATCCCGCATTCTAAAATTTGTTTTACGCTTACCGATTCCCAACTCTTCTAATTTGTCATTGACTATTGCAATGGCGTCGGCCATTTTTATACCATTAACGAATCCACTGTTTTCCAACATTGCATCTTTAGTAGGATTGGCTTCTTCGCCGTTGTAATGACGGCCTATTATATTGGTGATAGGAATATTGAAATGCTCTGCAAATTTGTGATCCCTTTCATCACCACATGGTACAGCCATGATGGCCCCTGTTCCATATCCTGCCAATACATACTCACTGATCCAGATAGGAATTTCTCTCCCGTCAAATGGGTTGAGTGCATAAGCTCCTGTGAAAACACCTGTAATCTTTTTCTCGGCCATTCTTTCTCTTTCGCTGCGGCTTTTTACATAAGTCAGGTATTCTTCAACAGCAATTTTTTGTTCTGCTGAAGTGATTTTTTCAATCAGTTCATGTTCGGGTGCCACGACCATAAAGTCAACACCGAAGATTGTATCGGGACGGGTGGTGTAAACTTTTAATACAGCCTCATCCCCTAACCCCTTCTCCTCACGGAGAAGGGGAATTTGGCTTCCCAATTGTTTCAGTTGCTTCCTTTCCTCAATAGCTGCTTTAATTTTATGGATGACAACAGCCGTATCTTTTATTACTTCCTCATTTGTAAATCGAAGCACATCAATATTAAATTCGTTTAAAAACCTGGTTCTTGCTTCATCAAAAATCAATTGCTCTTTTTCATTGTGATAGTCCCCATCCACTTCTATTACAAGATTCACTTCTAAAAAAGCAAAATCAACAATGTATCCTTGAATTGTATGCTGCCTTCTAACTTTGGCAGCTAACTGATTATTGCGAAGTAATTCCCACAAAACTTCTTCTGCTTCTGTTTGGTTTTTTCTGTTTTCTTTGCCATATTCTTTTAATATCTTCCAGTAAGTATTGTCTGCTGTCTGAAAATAATGATCGGATTGTTTGGAGTCTGCTGTTTTAACTCCTCTCTCCGAAAGGAGAGGCCCGCCCGGATGATCTGGTGGGACGGGGGTTGGGGGTGAGGCGGCTTTTATTTTAAAATCTATTTCTGCACCCACACTTTTACCTATCCAGTTGCGCTGCATCTCGTTCATGGCTTCGCTGAATTCAATCTGTTTCAAACCATCCAGTAAACGATCGGCGTATTCGGTGATTCGTAAATACCATTGACGTAATTTTTTCCGCTCTACCGGATGACCACCTCGTTCACTTACTCCATTCACCACTTCATCATTCGCCAATACTGTTCCCAAAGCTTCACACCAGTTCACTTCTCCGTATCCACAAAAAGCCAGACGATAATTCATCAGAATTTTCATCTTTCTTTTTTCATCATAGCCATTCCAATCATCTGCAGAAAATTGTATGGCGGCATCAACCGGACTAGCATGTTTTGTGTTACCGTCTTTTTCAAATGCGGCAACAAGTACATTGATACGCTCCGCTTTTTTATTTTTACGGTTAAACCAACTATCGAATAATTGTAAAAATATCCACTGTGTCCAGTGATAATATTTTTCATCACAGGTTCTTATTTCCCGGCTCCAGTCGTAACAGAATCCGATATTATCTAACTGTTTGCGAAAAGTGGCAATATTTTTTTTTGTGGAAACAGAAGGATGAATACCATGATCAATAGCATATTGTTCGGCGGGCAAACCAAATGCATCATAGCCCATAGGATGCAATACATTGAAGCCTTTCAATCTTTTATATCTCGAAAAAATATCGGAAGCGATATACCCCAATGGATGGCCCACATGCAAACCTGCCCCACTTGGATAAGGGAACATATCCAATACATAATATTTTGGTTTCGATGATTGATTACTTACCAGGTATGCATTTGAATCCTTCCATGCTGACTGCCACTTCTTTTCTATTTCCCTGAAATTGTATTCCATTTTTTTATTTCTGTTGTATCAATAATAATTCTCAAAATATTTTCTCATTCAATCTTCCAGATTTCGGATCAATGCTTACCGTACGGAGATTCCTAAATCAGCAAAAAAGCTGCATAGCGAACAAGTTGATAAACGGAGCCCGTCCGAATGGCTGGCCGGGCGGACGTCGCAACCGAAGTTAATCGTAGTTGCTAAAGAAGACTTAAAAATAAAAATCTTCCACCTTTTATCTGCCTGTAGAAAAATAATACGGCGATCCAATCGTTTTGAGAGCGACAAAAATACAGATTGTAGCTTTTAATCCATTATTTTTGTCCGTCTCTAAAAATCAAAAACAGGATATTCATGACTCAGTTCGGCAAATCTTCTTCTAAACGCGGTAAACCTTCTTATTTCATGTCGGTACTTGGCGTTACGCTGGTACTTTTTTTGATTGGCATGATAGGTTGGTTGACTATCAACTCGCAAAAACTGATTCAATACTTTAAAGAAAGTGTACAGGTCCAGGTTTTTTTACGTCCAAATGCGAAAGAAACGGACCGTGCCAAACTGCAAGATTATATCGCGGCAAAGCCCTATACAAGAACCGTCAAGTATACGGATAAAGAGACTGCTAAAAAAGAATGGATGCAAACCGGTGCAGAAGATTTTACTGAATTTTTGGACAATGCACTGCTGCCGGCAAGTATCGATTTTTCGTTAAAAGCTGATTTTCTGGACTCCACTCAACTGGCCGATATTAAAACAGATCTATCTACATACCCCATCGTGGATGAAGTGAAATACCCCAATGCGGTTGTTGATAAGATGCAACGGAATTTCCGGCTAATTAATCTGATCTTAATGGGCATTTCCATATTACTTGGCTTAATGGCTATTGTTTTAATCGACAACACCATCCGTCTTGCCATGTTCAGTAACCGCTTTTTAATAAAAACCATGCAGATGGTGGGAGCCACCCGTTGGTTTATTGCCAAGCCCTTGAATAGAAAAGCGGTTATCAACGGTACTTTAAGTGCAGGCATAGCTATTGTTGCGTTGTATGGCGTTGTAATGATGGCAGAAAAATTTATCCCCGATCTGAAAACGTTACATGATACGAAAAGTTTGATTTTATTATTCCTTTCAATGATAGTCATTGGAATTAGCATTACCGTTTTCAGCACATACCGCAGTGTGGTAAAATACCTGAAAATGAAACTGGACGAATTATATTAAACTATGAAAGCGGCTTCATGCGATGAAGCATTTTTAATTATATTGCAATCTTAATTTAGAAGTTATGCTTGAAAAAAAATCAGGTTCGATGTTTACAAAAGAAAATTATGTGTTGATGATAGTAGGTGCAATGGTTATTGCGCTTGGCTTGTTTCTGATGTCGGGCGGAAAAAGTGAGGACCCAAATGTATTTAATCCGAATGAAGTGTACAGCACTACCCGCATTACTATTGCTCCCATACTGATTATTGCCGGACTGGTGATAGAGGTGTTCGCTATTTTTAAAAAACCGAAAAACTAAATTTATACTTTTTTATAATCCGGTTTAAAAATTTGATTGATTTCGGATTTTTAAACCGGATTTGTTTTTAAAAACCCCAGAAACTGCTTTACCATGAACTTATTTGAAGCGATCATCATTGCCATCGTTGAAGGAATCACGGAATTTTTACCTATTTCTTCAACCGGCCATATGATCATTACCAGTTCTTTTCTGGGTATTCATAAAGAAGAATACACCAAACTTTTTGAGATCTCCATACAACTGGGAGCTATCCTGGCAGTGGTGGTATTATACTGGCGAAAATTTTTCGATTTTAGTCGCTGGCAGTTTTATATCAAATTAATGGTGGGAGTTATTCCGGCTTTATTTTTTGGTTATTTATTTTCTGAGAGAATTGATGCATTGCTCGAAAGTCCGACAACCGTTGCCATATCTTTATTACTGGGTGGAATAGTGCTTTTATTTATTGATAATTATTTTAAAGGTGCAACGATTGAAAGTGATGATCAGTTGGGTTACCGAAATTCATTTATTATCGGATTCTGGCAAGTGGTATCTATGATACCCGGAGTAAGCAGAAGTGCTGCATCCATCATTGGTGGTATGCAACAAAAACTGACCAGGCATTTTGCTGCAGAATTTTCTTTCTTTCTGGCGGTACCCACCATGTTTGCTGCTACGGCCCATTCCTTATTTTTAAAAAACTGGGAACAAACCGGAGTTATAAAAAAAGGATATGAAATAATACTGCAGAGCAATGAAAATATCATCGCTTTCATTGTCGGTAACCTGGTTGCTTTTGGTGTAGCCATGCTGGCCATCCGTTTTTTTATCAATTACCTGAAAATATTTGGTTTCAGAGTTTTTGGTATTTACCGGATTGTTGCGGGAGTTGTTTTATTGGTTTTAATCATGACCGGATTTATCTAAGCTGATGCTGATAACATATATTTAATTATCTTTTTACCCGAATCAGATTTTTTATATAAACATCTAGTATGCAAACTGCACCTAAAAAAGTCATCAATGCATGGGCCATGTTCGACTGGTCCAACTCGGTTTATAATCTTGTTATTACGTCTACTTTCTTTCCGATTTATTTTTTAAATTCAACCTCTGCAGCATACGGAGAAAACAGTGTTCGTTTTTTTGGCAGAACTTTTGTCAATTCTGCCTTATATGATTATGCGCTTGCTGCTGCTTATTTACTGATTGCATTTTTATACCCGGTATTAACCTCGATTGCAGATACCAGGGGACACAAAAAGAAATTCATGCAATTCTTTTGTTACATGGGTTCTTTTGCCTGTTGCGGATTATATTTTTTTAATGGCTCGAATGTAGAGTATGGAGTCATCTGTTTTATGATGGCCGCTATGGGTTATGTAGGAAGCCTTGTTTTTTACAATTCTTACCTGCCCGAAATTGCTGCACCCGAAGACAGGGACCGCATCAGTGCAAGGGGTTATTCGTTTGGATATATAGGAAGTGTTATTCTTCAATTGATTGGTTTTGCCTTAGTGTTGAAAATGGAAGACAATAAACAACAGGCCATCCTGATTACTTTTTTTCTGACGGGATTGTGGTGGATGGGCTTTGCACAAATCACGTTCAAATATTTACCTGCATCCGTGCCAAGTGTGAAAGAACATAAAAAAAATATTTTTAAAGAAGGGTTTATTGAAATTAAGAAAGTGTATAACCAGGTCAGCCATATGCCGGTTTTAAAAACCTACCTGAGAGCTTTTTTCTTTTACAGTATGGCCGTTCAAACCGTGATGCTGGCAGCAGTAACAGTAGCCAGTAAATTATTAAAATTAAATGAAGTAAAATTAATTACAACCATTTTGATTATACAGTTGGTGGCTGTACTGGGTGCATGGAGTTTATCAAGATTGTCGATGAAATTCGGAAATTTCAATGCATTGATTACAGCAGTCTTTATCTGGATGGGGATTTGTGTAGGAGCTTATTATACGGCAGTTATTGTAGAAAGTGGCCAAAGTGGCGAGTATTTGTTTTATGGCATAGCCGTTGCCGTTGGGTTGGTTATGGGTGGCATACAATCGCTCAGCCGGTCTACTTACGCAAAACTGATGCCGGAAACCAAAGACACTTCTTCCTTTTTCAGTTACTACGATTTTACCGAAAAAATAGCCATTGTACTTGGCCTGGTAACTTTTGGATTGATGGAAGAGTTGACAGGCAGCATGAAGAATTCTATTCTTTCATTAATTGTTTTCTTTGCCATAGGCCTGCTGATACTATATTCTGCAAGAGCTAAACAAAAAAAGATTTCAGTTACATAAATTGCATAATGAAATTATACTCTATAGATACCGGTTTTTTTAAGTTAGACGGAGGTGCCATGTTTGGTGTGGTTCCTAAAAGCATGTGGAATAAAATAAATCCGGCTGATGAAAACAATTTGTGCAACTGGGCCCTGCGTTGTTTGCTGATAGAAGATGGCAACAGATTAATACTTGTTGATAACGGAATCGGTGACAAGCAAAGTGAACATTTTTTCAGGCATTATTACTTACATGGTGATGCAACGCTTGATTCTTCGTTGGCAAAATATGGATTTACAAAAAATGACATTACCGATGTAATTCTGACTCATTTGCATTTCGACCATTGTGGCGGATCAATTGTAAAAGAAGGCGATAAACTTGTTCCGGCATTTAAAAATGCCATATACTGGAGCAATGAAAAGCACTGGCACTGGGCCGTTCATCCGAATGCCCGGGAAAAAGCTTCATTCCTGAAAGAAAATATTTTACCTATCCGGGAAAGCGGTCAGTTAAAGTTTATCGAAGACGGAAAATTGATGGATGGCAGATTGGGACAAACTGATTTTGCAGAAAATATTTCGTTGCGGTTTACGAATGGGCATACCGAAAGCATGATGCTTCCACAGATTCTTTATAAAGAAAGAACCATTGTGTTTATGGCCGACCTGCTTCCATCCCAGGGACATATACCTATCCCATTCATCATGTCATATGATATGTTTCCTTTGACTTCATTAAATGAAAAACAATCATTTTTAAAAGAAGCTGTTGAAAATAATTATACACTTTTCTTCGAACATGATGCACACTATGAATGTTGCAACTTGCAGCATACAGAAAAAGGTATTCGTCCAAAAGAGTTTTTTAAATTATCCGATATCTAATTTTTACCGTTGCTTAATCAATGAGGTTAAAGGGTATCGCAGATTTTTGAAACTCATCATATCGGCTTTGATACTGCCAACTACAATGGGGCTTTCAATACGTACCGGCACCCGGTTTGCATCATCAGAAATCCAAACAACCATATTTTCACCGCCTTGAAAAATGGTGCCTTTTACCAAAAGTGGTTTGAATTTTAGTGTATTGAATTTCCCATATTTTGTTTTGATGGTTTCCTTTCCAAGATATCGGATATACATATCATACACTTCATTGTCTAAAAACATTTTAAAGGGAATCCGATCTCCTGTTTTATATTTTTTGAAATCGATATTCCTGGTAAAGTAAATGGCACTTAACACATCCTGTACACAATCGGGCATTTTAAAAACACCTTCTGTGCTGATGGCCGTATTTGTTTCGTGGTTAAAACTGATGTTCTCATATTTTTTAAACCCACCTTCCTGAATATCCCGTACAAATTTTAAAGGACGGAATGTTGCTGTATCGATATACGACTCGTACCTATCTCTTACCCGGTATATCCAATCATACGTAGAAAGTGTAGTACCTACTCCAACAACATGATACACCGGTCGGTTATTAATTTTTTCCAGTGAAGTGGAAAATGTAGTAATGCCGGCATTTACATAAATGCCAACAACAGAATAAAATACCGAATAACTTATATGTTCACCGTCCGAAATCGTGGTGTTTTTAACTTCACAATAATCACTTTTGGGCATTACTGTTTTAAAAGAAAAAAGTAAAAAAGCAAAAGTTAAAAGGACCGTATAATTAAATCTTCTCATTTTTATTTTTCAAAATTTTGATTCCCCATATAAAAATTGTTCCTAAAATGGATGGGATAATCAGGTTAATAAACCAAATACTGGCTGTTGTAAATCCAATGCCCAGCGTATTTGCACTAAACAGTCCGATCAATTTCAAACTGACTTCTCCCCGAAGCCCCAAGTCTATAAGCGCAATAGTGGGAATAGATGCCAAAACTAAAAATATTACGCATAACACCCAAAAACCCTGCCAGCAACCTATTTCAACATTAAACAATTGCAAGAGCAAATAATATTGAAAACAAAAAACAAAAAACCGAATTAATGATAATGACAATATTTGTAGAAGTATGGTTGCAGTTAACTCTTCTAGTGATTCGATAAGGTATGCATATTTATAGCTACTCGGTAGTTTATTGACCAGTTTTGTAAGCCAGGAAATCCTGAAATAAAAAACTGTTAAAATAATCAAGACCAAAAAAGCACCATACCATGAAATATTTATCCAAAATGATGTTCCAGTAGTTCCCAAATCACTTGCCTTTATTTCAGGCATTAAAATCAATAGACCAATACAACCCATCAACAATGTAATGATCAGCTGACTGATACTACCAACAATAGTGAGTGAAATTGCTTTCAATCTTTTTCCTTCATCCATATAAAGAACCCGGCCAACATATTCGCCAATTCTATTAGGGGTGCTGATAGAAAAAGAAACACCGGTAGTTATAGCTTTTAATGCTTTCCAAAAACTGATTTTCTGAATCCGCTGAATTAATAATTTCCACTTGATGGTTTCGATGGTCCAGTTAACAAACATCAACAACACTACCAGCAAAAGCAGGATGACCTTATCGCCGGATAAATTTTGTTTTATATGCAGCCAGGATTGTTCCAGGTTGGGTTGATTCCTGATTTGATTATAAACCGAAAAAGATAACCAGATAAACAAAACAGGAGCAAGGAAGAAGTTGAGAAAGATTTTGATATTTTTGTTCTGTACCATTATGGCTATAAAAATACAGTCCGTCGGACAAATTGATTCAAAAATAATTCTGGGCATAGATCCGGGAACCTTGGTTATGGGTTATGCAATCATGGAAGTGAAGGGAAATCATTTACGACTCATAGAAATGAATGTGCTAAAACTCAGTTCCAAGATCGAACATTTTGAACGGCTTAAAATCATTCACAATACAGTAGAAAGTTTAATAAATATTTATCAGCCAAATCATTTTGCCATTGAAGCTCCTTTCTTTGGCAAGAACGTACAGTCGATGCTAAAACTAGGCAGGGCACAGGGTGTAGCGGTTGCTGCAGCCATGCGGTCCGGATTAACTGTTATGGAATACTCTCCTAAAAAAGTAAAACAATCTGTGACCGGAAATGGAAATGCCAATAAGGAACAGATATGGCAAATGTTGCGACATATGCTTTCTATAAAAACAGAAAAGCCGCAATACTACGATGCCACCGATGCATTGGCAGTAGCCGTTTGTCATCACCTGCAACAAAAATCGGTAACAAATGGTTTAGGTAAAAAAGGAAAGGGTTGGGAAGATTTCCTGAAAACAAACCCCGAAAGAATTACAAAAAAATAATTATTTATAGATTATCAAGCAGCTTTCTTTGAATTTCTTTCAGCTGTTTTTCTGATAATTTTAATTTCGGTTGGGTAAAGTTCAAATCGTTGGCTGAGTTGATGGGCACTAAATGCATGTGAGCATGAGGAACTTCGAGGCCAATAACTGCTATACCACAACGATTACAATCAAATGTATTTTCGATTGCTTTGGCAATGGGCTTGGCAAAAACCAACATATCGTGTAAAATAGCATCATCCAGATCGAAAAGATTATTTACTTCCGTTTTGGGAACTACCAGCACATGCCCTTCCTTTAATGGAAATACATCCAGGAAAGCTAAAAACTGATCATCTTCTTTTATTTTATACGATGGAATTTCGCCGGCGATAATTTTTGAAAATATTGACATGGTTTTAAAATATTTTGTTTGAATGTTTCTAAAATAATATTTCCATTTTTTAAAAAAAAGCATCGTGACTTAAGTGAATGATCAATGGTGAATATTGCCATTCAGCATTGACATAACACTAACTTTTTACTGTAAAACTAATTATTATATTTTTTTAGTTTCTTCGTTAAATGCATCCATGAAAAACCCGCCATTGGGCGGGAATCATTTTTAAAGACTGATATTTTCAATTTTGAATTGAATGACGCCGGCAGGTGCTTGTACATTCACTATATCACCAATTTTTCTGCCCAGCACAGCTTTACCTATCGGTGAACTGAAAGAAATTTTACTGAGTTTTAAATCAGCTTCCGGTTCACTCACAATCTGATACGTAAACAGCTTACCGGTTTTAATATTGGTTAATGTAACTTTTGTCATGATGGACACTTTGCTCAGATCAAGGGTGGACTCATCCAAAATCCGGGCATTTGCTATCTGCGAATCCAATAAAGAAATTTTAGCTTCCAGTAAACCCTGAGCTTCTTTGGCGGCATCATATTCAGCATTTTCCTTTAAATCGCCTTTTTCCCTTGCTTCTCCAATTGCTTTAGAAGCTGCAGGTCTTTCAACACTCTTTAATTGATGAAGTACTTTCTTCATCAATTCCATTGTCTCTTTGCTCATGTATTGAATTGAACTCATACTATATCTCCTCTTTGCTTGTATTAAAAAAAAATAACAACGCCTCAGCATTACTGAAGCGTTGCATTATTGTAGAACAAATATAAAAGCTTTTTTAAGAAAAAAATCAAAGACTTCATTCTTTAAAACCGCAAAATCAGACATTACAATAAATAAAACCCTTCTTTAAAGATGTTCCTGAATTTGAAAAAATGATCAGTTAACCGGTGTTTTATCTCTAGATGTCTAAAAAAACAATTTTGTTGTTTCAATATAACAAGCAGTTTTTTAAGAGTGCATCTGAGAACAATAAGAAATATTGAAACCAGGAATCCAAGAGTAAGTTATTAAATTTTTCTGATATATTAATCCGTGATTATTTTGAGGGGTTCTTATTTATCCAGTTCGAGTTTTTCAACCAAAACCATAGCCATCTTTAAAAATGCTTCGTGGCTATAGCCTGCTATATGTGGAGTAATTAATACATCGGGTCTTTGTAATAACCAATCTAATTGTTCTTTTTCAGTGGACGTATAAGAGTCTAAATTTTCATTTTCTAAAACATCCAATCCGGCTGCCGATATTTTTTCTTCCTTTAATGCATCAATCAAATCTTTTTGATCAATTACTTTTCCCCTGCTTGTATTTAGAATAATCGGTTTTAATGCCAGTGAATTGAAAAATTCCTTATTCCCCATATGAAACGTATCATCTGTTAAAGGAACATGGAAACTGATAATATTCGAATATTTACAAAGTTGCTCCAGGTTTGATTCATGTACATGCCCATTCGAAAAATCTGTCCGAAACTTATCATAGGCCAAAACAGTTATTCCAAATGATTCCAGTAAACCGGCTAATGCTTCGCCAGTATTTCCATAACCAATGATACCAACTGTTTTTTCGGAGATTTCAATGCCTCTGTTTTCTTCCCGTATCCATTGGCCTTCTTTTATTTGTGTATTAGAAAGAGCAATTTTATTTGTCAGACTTAATAACATCCCCAGTGCATGTTCAGCCACAGCATTTCTATTTCCTTCGGGACTACTGATACATTTAATTTCTTTGGTTTCTGCAAATTCTAAATCAATCATCTCCATTCCACTACCCAATCGGCCAATCCATTTCAATTGTTTGGCTTTTTCCAATAATTCCTTATCTATTTGAATGCGGGTTGTAACAATAAGTCCAATGCAATCAACAATTTTTACAGCGAGTTCTTTATAACTGATCTCTGGTTCATAAATTACTTCAAACCCATGCTGACTCAGAGAGCTGATTAAGTAACCATGTACTTTTGCAGTAATAATAACCTTCTTCATTCTTTTTTAATTTTCTGATCTGTTTCCAAAATTCCTTACCCCTTTACATCATCCGGAAAGTCAATGCCCCAAATTGTTCTACAGAAAGTTGTTCTGCTCTTTTATTAAATAATGCATCCTTTAAAGTCTCCGAATCAAACAATGACTTTACAGCATTCCGTAGCGTTTTTCTTCTTTGCTGAAATGCTGTTTTCACCAGATTGAATAAGGCTCTTTCCGACTTCATTTCGATATATTTTTCTTTTGGAAGAAGTCTGATAACAACACTTTTAACTTTGGGTGGCGGTTTAAAACTTGTCTCACTTACCTCCATCAATAAATCTACATTGAAGAAAGCCTGAGTTAATACGCTGGTAACTCCATAAGTCTTACTGCCTTCTTTGGCAGCAATCCGCAATGCCACTTCTTTCTGAAACATACCAATCATACATTCCACATTCTCTTTCCAATCAAGCACTTTAAATAAAATCTGGGTAGAAATATTATATGGGAAATTGCCAATGATGGTAAACTTATCTTCAAACGGTTTCTCTATTTCCAAAATGCTTTGATGAATGATTTTTTCTTTTAACAGGGGATATTTGCCTAATAAATAACTCACTTTCTCCTCATCCAGCTCACAGGCTTTGAAATCAATATGCTTAATATCTACTAAATATTTTGTCAATGCTCCGCCGCCAGGTCCAACTTCTAATAATTGGGAAAATTTGTTTTTCTTCAACTCAGAAACAATATCAAGACAAATAACTTCATCCGTCAGAAAGTGTTGCCCCAAAGATTTTTTCAACGTATACATGCCACAAAAGTAAACGTATTAAGGCTATTTATACATGTTATACTTATTACGATGTAAAAGGAAATTCAACCTGAATATTTTGTCGGAATAAGTACAATATGGTTGTTTTTAAGAATTAGCGATGAATGAAGTATTTTTACCTAAGTAAAAATTAATTGACCAGGCATTTTAGTTTTAAAAAAGAACTAAAACTTCCCGAATTAAAATACAAAGGATGAGTCAGCATAAAAAACCTGTTATTGGTATCAGTTGTGGCGATTTAAATGGCATTGGCATTGAAGTCATCATAAAAGCATTTTCTGATGGCAGGCTGTTGGATCATTGTACTCCGGTGATCTTTGCTTCCAATAAAGTGATCAATTTTTATAAGAAGACAATGCCGGAGGTTCATTTTAATTATCAAAGTACCATCGACCTGAAACGACTGAACCCCAAGATGGTGAATGTATATAGTTGTTGGGAAGAGGATGTAAATATTACACCCGGACAATTAACCGATGTTGGCGGAAAATATGCCATCAAATCATTGTTTGCAGCTGTTCATTCTTTAAAAGAAAATGAAATTGATGGTTTGGTAACAGCCCCAATTCATAAAAAAAATATTCAATCGGCCGATTTTAAATACACCGGTCATACGCCGTTTTTAAAAGAATATTTCAATGCACCCGAAGTAGTGATGATTTTATTTGCTTCAGATTTCAGAATGGCATTGGTAACAGAACATGTCCCTATCGCTGAAGTGGCTGCAAACATTACCAAACAAACGGTTTTAAATAAAATCATTACGTTGAACCAAAGCCTGATCAGGGATTTTGGCATTGCAAAACCAAAGATTGCTGTACTTGGATTGAATCCACATGCCGGAGACGAAGGGTTGATTGGTACTGAAGAAGAGAGCAGTATTAATCCTGCAATTAAAGAGGCAAAACAAAACAATATTATTGCATGGGGTCCTTATAGTGCAGATGCATTTTTTGCCAACCATAATCACATGAAATTTGATGCTGTTTTGGCTATGTATCACGACCAGGGATTGATTCCATTCAAATCTTTATCTATGGGGTCCGGTACTAATTATTCTTCCGGATTACCACAAGTCAGAACATCTCCTGATCATGGAACGGCCTTTGATATTGCCGGAAAAAACATGGCTGACCCAAGTTCTTTTTTAAACGCGGTATTCGATTGTATTGATATCCGTCAGCGTAGAATTGATTTTGATGAGGACCGAAAAAATCCATTGCGCAAATTAACCGCAACTGTTTTAGCCAATGTGGAAGATGAAAAGATTGAAGAGTAAAACTGCTTTATTTTTCCTTGAAAATGGCATCACTTAACCCAGTATTTATTTTGTATGATGTGTAATTGATTTCAATCTTTCCTTTCTTATTCTTCACCCGATCAGCTTCTTTCTTTTTTTCACCACTTTCATATTCAAAGGTTACGGCTTTCGGTAGTTTGTAATCTTTTGTGTCAAACGAAAAAATCACTTTATCAGGCAATCCATATTCTTTGTATTTTTCGTAATAAAGATCCATCTGAAAAGTTCCGCTTTCCCTGGTACTTACTTTCGATCTTTTGATGAGTAATTCTTTTTCATCAATGAATAAAGTCGTCAGCAATACTTCACTCTCTTCATCCAAAGGCAGTATTTTCAACACTTTCAGTAGTACATTATCGATAGTCAGTTCGCCGGCAGAAACAATGGTATTATTTTTATTTTCGAGTATCGAATTAAGATCCACATTGACTCCTCCTTTGGGAAGTATCGAAATTCCCCCTTCTTTTTTCACTTTAAACTGATCCGGTTTTTTATAAAATATTTTCACTTTCGATTGCGGCGTGTTAATAAAGTTCACATCAATTTTCAATGTCCCCTCAGCTATATAATCCCTAATCTTTTCATTTTTTAATTTTATTTTTTGCAGCAGATCATTTTGTGCATTCATCTTCAATGAAATTGAAATAAATGCCAGCACAGCAAACCATTTACCTATATGTTTTAAAATACTAATCATGTCAAAATATCTTTTTTCCGGAAAACAAGGATGGCAGTTGATACAAATGCGGCAATATGCAATAGCAATATTGTTGCCGATTTAAAAATTTCGAAGTAGTCGACCGGGTTTTCGAAAAACCCTTTCCAGTTCAACATATGATTAGTGAACAGATACGGTTTTGCTGCATTAAAAAACGGTATATCCATCGTTGTCAAAATTGTAGCTACTATGACTATACTCATAGTAGCGATAATTGGACCTACTGCATTTTCGGCAAAAACCGAAAGAAGAAAAGCCAATGCTGCAACTGTTGACATGCCTATAAAAGCAAATCCAAAAGCAGCAAAATACCTCCACATCACATCTGTATTGTCAAGAATAACGATCATCTCGCTTTTCATAACTATCAGATCGCCTTTACCAAAAACCGCCATGGAAACAATCAATGAAAGTATAGCCATAAAAACCAGTAGCATCAGTGTAAATACGATAGATGCCATAAATTTTATTAGTAACAGTTTGGTACGGCTGATAGGCTTGGTCATTAACAGACGCAATGTCCCCATATTCGCCTCACCGGCAATCACATCGCCGGCTACTAAAGCAATCAGCAATGGAACATGTATCAGTAATGTTTGAAGAATAATATAACAGATCAGGTAGCCATTTAATATTGCCCCTTCTATTTCGAAACTATCTTTTAAAGGTTGCATAGCAAACTTCAGGTAAGATTCTCCATCTACATAAAAAGCTAATTGAATCAATATTACTATTGAGGCAATGGCTGCAAAGGCAATATAAGTCCTTGGCTTCTTAAATATTTTAAAGAGTTCAATTTGTAAAATTTTCCACATGTTGTTTTCCTCCGGTAATTGAAATAAAATAATCCTCCAATGAATGCTTGGTCTTTATGGAATATACATCCTGCCCCATTTGTACCAGATCTCGGTTTAATGTAGGAACCTGATCTTTGTGCATTCTTAATAAAATAGAATTTTCATTTTTAACTACCACAAAAGCTTTCCAGTTTGATGATAATAGTTTTTCATGCGTCTCTTTCAAATCAACTGTTTCAATTTCAACCAATGTTTTAGACGGGTTCAGCAAGTCCCTCACTGCTCCTTCCGTTAATTTTTTACCCTTATCAATAATCAGCATATCATCTGCAATGATTTCCATTTCGCTTAACAGGTGAGAAGAAATGATCAATGTTTTCCCCTCATCCCTACTCAGATGCAATAAAAGATTTCTCATATCTGCAATTCCTTGTGGATCTAAGCCATTTGTCGGTTCATCCAGGATTAATAATTTCGGATCATGCACCAACGCAACTGCAATTCCCAATCGTTGTTTCATTCCCTGCGAAAAAGTTTTTACTTTATCGTGTTGCCGGTCTGTAAGGCCAACCAATTCAAGTTTCTCATGCAAAGTGGAGACCGGTATTTTCACTCCGCTTAAAGCGGCATAAATTTTTAGGTTTTCCAATGCCGTTAGATATTTATACATATCGGGCCTTTCTACAATGGCGCCAATTTGTCTCAAAATTTCGTTCCGGTGACTTTTTATATTTAAACCAAATAATTCTATTTCTCCTTCATCCGGTTTTACTAAAGTCAGCATCATTCTGATAGTAGTTGACTTTCCTGCACCATTTTGCCCCAGAAAACCATAAATACTTCCTTCCTCAACAGTAAAGGAAAGATCATCAACAGCCTTTATTTTGCCGAAATTTTTAGAAAGATTACGTACTCTTACTAAGGGTTTCATCGCATGAAAATTTTAATAATTGAGTTTAAATCCGCTTTTAGCTTTAAAAAAAAATCGTCAAAAATTATATATCTATAAGTGCTTTTAAAGTTTAGGTTTTAGTTTTAAATTTACTTACCAATCCTTTGAAAACAAAAAATCTTATACCCATACAAAAAAGCAATATTACATCCCGCTTTTCGTTTGAAAGTAAGTTCTCTTTTATTTTTTGAATTGAAAGGACTGTTTTACAGATTTACTTAAAAGTACACTTGTAAAAAGATCAAACTGTTTTTATCTTTTTTTGATAAAAATAATTTGAGCCGATATTTATGAAAACTGTATAATCCAAACCCTTACATGAAAAGATCTGCTTTTATATTAGCATTCTTTTTACTGACAATTTATCAGCTCAAGGCACAAGTGGTCCTGAACGAAATATATACTGATCCGGGAAGCGGGAAGCATGAATTCTTTGAACTGTATAATACAAGTTCAAGTGGAATTTCCGAAAACCTGGATTGTTACACGATTGTAACCTATTACGAAGAAAGTCCGGGCAAGACCGGTTTTTATGTAATGGACCTCCCCAACATGACCATTCCATCAAGAGGGTACTTTACAGGAGCTTCAGCAAATCCTTTTAATGTGCAGGGACAGAGTGGCCTCACAGCAAATTTTAACTGGAACGCAATGCCTCCAGGAGGAGCCCTTTATAAAATGGAAAGAAACGGCGCAACTTACAACTCAGTAGCTGTACCAGCCAATCTGAACGATTTCTTTTATAACAAAGGTAGTGGTGGTGCGAACTATTCCGTAATGGTTTATAAAAATGGGGTTTTATTAAACGCCTTTTTCGGTGGTACTTCTTCAAGTGTTATTCCAACTTTTCTGCTTGCTATGCCTACCTTACCTGTTACCATGAATGGATCCTGTACTTCTTTTACAGCCAACTTCAGCACAATAACGAACAAACAAGGTGAATATGTAAACCCTACACCCGGTAATGATAATGGATATATTCGTACGCTCGATGGCAAATGTGGCACATGGGCCAAAGGTGCATCTACTGTAAATCATACACCTGGAGCAACCAATGGTTCCGCCTTAAATACAGCAGGAGAATTAACGATTACAACATTTATAACCTGTTCTTCAACGATTGGAGGTGTATCTATTTTTAACTATAATATTACCGGCGGAACAACAGAAAACTATCCTGCAACCATAGAAGTTTACAGAGATCGTGGAATAATTGGATCACTGGATGTAGCTGATTCGCTCTTAAATAGTCGTTCCATTATTAACGCTTCGCAAGGAACACAAAGTGTTAACCTTCCAAAACAGGATGATAAAGTTATCCTTGTTGCCAAATCACCGGCAGGCTGTATTGACGTCGTTTTAGCTTTTAATAATACTTGTCTCCCACATTATTTGTTACCGGTAAACCTAAGCTCTTTTAAAGGCACTGTTCTTAATGACCGGGTTAGTATCTCGTGGATTTTAGCAAATAATGAAAATGCATCTTCATTAAAAATTGAAAGATCTTTTAATGGTAGAGATTATGTAATTGCAGAAGAAATTACCGTTTCAAAAATGCATGGCCATGTGGAATATGAATTTGTTGACACGTTAAAAAACTCTGACAAAGCATACTACCGTTTGAAATTTATTGACAAAACAAATCAAACAGGATATTCTAATATAATCATCCTTTACTCAAAAAAAGAAACAACTAAAGTTGACATTAAAATGTTCAGCAATCCGGTTGTTGACAATTTAGTATTCAGTTACCCCTCTGCAATTAATCAAATAACCACGATGGATGTTTATAATTTATCGGGGAATAAATTGATGACTAAGAAACTGAATACTATTGAAGGAATAAACCATGTAGGTACTTTGCTTCCATCTTCCATGAATAAAGGAACTTATCTTTTGATCCTTTCTAATAGTAAGGAAAGATTGTCAACTGTTTTTTTAAAAAATTAAGAACAGCCTTTTACTTATTGTTTCCCAAATACGATTGCAGATTATTGACATATATCTCAAAAGCCTGGATGCCTACTTTAGTAATACGACAAATGGTTTGCGGATAATTATCCTTAAAATTTTTCTTTACATCAATATATCCTGCGTCCTTCAATTTAGTAATTTGTACACTCAGATTACCGGCTGTGGAATTTGTTTTCTCTCGGATAAATGTAAACTCCGCCTCCTTCACACTGATAAGTAGTGACATGACAGCTAATCGAAGCTGCGAATGCAATATAGGATCTAGGTCTTTAAACATGAACGGCTAATGATTCTTTTTTTGCTTTTTGATATTCTCTTTCCATTAAAATTCCGGGGATGAACCAAGCGAAAATGGCTGATATTGCTGTTAACAACAAATCAACTTTTACAAAAGTATATACAGTAATGACACTGCATAGCCAACACAATAAACCACCCCATAACATAGGTTTGAACTTGCAGGCTGCGCCGGTTACAAACGTTGGCATACCATACAGAATCAGGAATAAAGCTGCAATGTATTCTGAAAAATGGAAAGCAGATGAGTGGCCGGTAAGTACTTTATACTCTCCGGCTACCGGTCCCCATTCATTAAATACATTATTGACGACATGAATCAATAAAAAAATAGTAATCCCAAATCCCAGCCACAGGTAATTCATATAAATATCATCGTATGATTTTACCTTTTGCTCTTTCTTTTCTTTTATCGTAATAAATATCTGGGGAATGATTGCTACCAGTGTCAATAAATAAATATCGAATGGCAGTCGATATCCAAAATGTATTTCGGATAATTTTACGAGAGCACAAACAGCAACAACTGCGCCCCACATCATAGACCCAATGCCGGTGCTGTGATACGAATTTTTGGCCTTGTTAATCATTTGAGCAATCAACTCAAGGCTTTCTTTTTCGGTTAATTTTTTGTTTTCCATATCAATTCAATGTTTTAAAATACAAGACCTGTAAACAATTAAAATGGCTGTGTTAAAAAATAACTCACCTGTGCTTTACCCCATGTTGGATGGATAGAACTTTCCGGTTTAAATGTTTCATACTTATTCAATGATAATTCAAACAGTTTTTTTGCTTCTACTTTACTGCCACCAAATTGTTCGGGTGTAAAATATTTGTCCTGAGCCTCCAGTAAATATACCCGTGGATTTTCAGAGTCCATTGACTTTGCTTTTGCTAAAGCAGCAACTGCCAAAGGGCCAAACTGCATATACCTGTTCATTGGGTCAGCCATCATGCGTAAAGAAGCGATCATTTTTTTTACACAAAGTATTTCAGAATTATCCATAGCTAATCCGATGGCTTTATCGATCAGTAATTCTGCTTTGTCTGCAATCGGATCAATTTTTGAAGCAGCACCTCCATTAGCTCCGTCGGCATAATTATATCCTGCAGACACCTGTGTTAATGCTGCATAATAGTATGGAAGCCATTGAGTTTTTTCCGCATCTGCAATCCGTTCAAACGTATTTGACAATTCAATCAGCCCATCCGTACTACGCATGGTATCAACTGCCGGAACCCTTTGTTCCATTGTTTTTACATATTTATCGCTTTGTGAAAACAACAAAAGATTCAGTCCAGCTGCCATAGTTAGTAAAATAATTTTTTTCATGATGATTATTTTTTAGATGATTTATTTTTTTGACAAATAAAGAACTTAAAGATTATTATTGATTGTATCCTGTGTACGATCAACACCAATATTGATAAATGCACCGAGGAAAACAAACATTCTGGATGGAGGTACTATCGCTTCACGTCTTGCTCCATCGAAAGAATACTGATAACCGTAGGTTTGTTTAAGATTTAAAATATTACTAACCTGTAATACAAAAACCGAAAATGTTTTACTGTTTGTTTTGCCTATAGCCGGTAAATAATTCAAACTAAAACTGAGGTTGTGATAATCAGGAGCATAACCCCGGTCTTTGAATTCGTAACCTGTGCTATTACTTTTTATAAAATAATAAGGTCGTCCACTGGCATAATTATACGCTAGATTGAATCCGGTCTTCCAAGGCAATACAAAGTTCTTGATAACTAACGAAGCGGTATGTTTTCCTGCAAAAGAAGGTTGAATGGCCGCTGGGAAATTCAGAAAATCTCTTTTTGTATCGAGGTAAGAATATGAAACCCAATAGTCGAAATTTTTGAACGTTTTTTTATCCCGCCAGAAAAATTCGATTCCTTTTGCATCACCAAAACCATTATTATTCGTTGCTATTTCCCTATTATTTACAAAGGATGTTTTTATCAGATCGTCATAATCTTTGTAAAATATTTCGGCACGTAGTGTTCGTTGATTTAACGACTTCTGAAACTGTGCAATATAATGGGTTGCTTTCGTGAAACCCAGATTATTTGCCGAAGGTAAATATCGTCGTTCCGGATTTTGATAAAAAACTCCATAAGCCAATGACGCCTGACTAGTATTATCCACCTTATACGATAACGAAATTCTTGGTGCCATATTGACCTTATCCAATACTGATGAGTGTTCTAATCGGGTTCCAATTTTTGCTGCAATAGCATTGGTTAAATAGATATCCGATTCGGCAAAAACTGATTTAATTTTTTCGCTCAGTTTATTTGGAAATACCTGTCCGGAATATAATTTGAATTCTGCTTGCTCATTGCTTCCATTATATTCTGCCCCAAAACGCAATGCACTCAATCCTTTCAGGTTTTTTTCAAAAACCGACTTCACATTAAAATAATTTCCATCCTGTTCCAATCCGAATTTCTTAAACTCATAACCCGGCACTATAACATCCTGGATATTTTGATTCTGAAGATCCCCATTGATCTCATCGGCATTATTGGCATAAGAAACACCGGAATTCATTTTCCAGCCATTACCCAGATTTTCTTTCCACGAAAGATTATGATAGTTGTTGCTATTTTTCAATTTAAAAAAATCTTTATACCCCACTGCATCAAGACTGTTTACTCTGAAAGCCAATTTATTCGCACTAAAATATCCGTAGTATTTTACAAAACCACCCCCGGACGTTTTTATTCTGAAATTGGCACTTCCATTATGTACTGCCGGAGCAGTTATGTACTCCTGCCGTTGTTTGATTACTTTAAATGCCGGAGCAAGGTTTGTATAACTATACTCTACACCCCAGGAATACTTTTTGTTTTTCGATAGTTCCTGTATTCCAAAGCCTGGGCCTAAAACCGTTGCACTTATATTGGCTGAACTTCTATCCGGCAAGTCAATAGACTCTAATATTAAAGCAGATGACAAAGCCTGTCCATACAATGCCGAGTAACCACCTGTACTGAAAACAGTTCCTTTAAAAAGAAAAGGAGAGAACCTGCTGAACTGTGCAATATTGGGTACACTGCTGTAAAAGAAATTATTGACCAGGGTTCCATCAATGAAAATTTTTGTC